>JACQEQ010000023.1 GCA_016200445.1 Gammaproteobacteria bacterium
GCTACGCCGACGTGGAGTATCGCGACACATCGAATTCTGGCAACCCCCCTGGCTTTCGTATTCATCATTTCTCCTTGATCTTGACTAAACAAATCGATGAGCATTGGCACACCTTTGCGGAAATAGAATACGAAGACGCGCCACGTATGGAATTCAAACCCGGCTCGCCGACCTGCGAGGCGGAGTGCAGCGGCCAAATATTTCTCGAAGCGATGAATATTGACTATTCACCGGTCGATGCCGTGGGCGTACGCTTCGGACGGTTTTTTACGCCGGCCGGGATATGGTCCATCGAGCACTATCCACCCTTCGTGGTGACACAGGAGCGTCCGCTCTACATCGACCACATTTTCCCGCCGTTGATCGACGGCGTTTTGCTGCACGGCACCGTTCCTGTCAAAACGCTGTTTTTAAACTATGATATTTATGCTGGCAACGGCGAAGGCGGCAGCGGGAATAGCGACAACAACGATAAAAAATCGCTGGGACTGCGCACGGCAATCACTCTGCCGTGGCTGACGCAATTCGAAATCGGTTTATCTGCGAATGCCGATACGCTGGGTAACTCTGACCAAGCAGAAACGCGTAAATTATCGACGGGTATGCACAGCAAACTACGCATGGGCCAGGTCGCTTTTCAAACCGAAATTGCGCGTGCGAGTTTAAAACCGCAAGCGAGCGCCAAGTACACCGAGAATGGTTTCTATGCCCAACTTGGCTACGACCACTCTGCCGCAACCAAGCTTGGTTACCGCTACGACGTATTTAACGACTACGCACCAGACACCACAATGAAAGTCGCCAATAAACGCAATACCTTGTTTGCAAATTACCGCGTTCACAAAAATGTGGTTATGAAACTCGAACATCATTTGACCAAACGCGACACTACCAGCAACGAGAGATTAATCGTGGCATCGGTCGTGGTCTATTTAGGCGAATGAACGTGCACGCTAATCATCTGCCGCCCACTCTGGATTACGCAACCGCCGTGGCACTCTATAGATCAACACCGCTGCCGCCAAATAAAACACCTAAAACTAAAGACGGCATATTACTGACACTGATTATTATCTTGATCGTGATTGCTGCCTGGTTGTTTTTTACTAGCTTGTTCGACTATCGCTTTAATCCTACGCAATCTTCAAAAAGCAAAGCACCGGCGCCTACGCCTGCTGCCAGCACCACGGCATCCCCGATCATTCCAACCGCTCCTCCTTTGCAAACAGCGATGGATCAACGTCATGTCGAAACAGAAAATAAAACCGACATAAGTAGTAGCGTTCCCGGCAGCAAGAACGAAGCTCCTGCAATACTTCCTGAACATAGCAAACCGGCGATTACTCATCGCGTGCGCATGCCAAGCAATTCGTCACGGCCGGCCATTGCACGCGTGCCACAAACTGATAACGCAGCGATCACAGCAGCAAAACCTCGTCTCCCGCTACGAACACTCGAGCCTACACCGCCAATAACGCCGCAAAATAACTCAGGAACGACTTCGGTGATTTCCAGCGCAACGAATCCACCGATAAACTCTGAGAGTGGAGTTAGCCTCACTAGTAGCGCTTCAAGACGAGAGCTCCAACCGGCCATCATGGCATATCCTGAAACTGCGTCCGAGCCGGAATCTGCACCGGTCGATTTTGCATCCATCAGCGCCAGTGCGCCGCCGAAACCCATTCTCAAAAAACCGGCACAGGTGCTGCTGAGCGGCCTTGTCGTCATCGTGAATAAAGCCAACACCAACCTCGTTGACCCGGCGGACATCAGCAACATCTACCGTGACCGCGTTACGCGTTGGCCCTCAGGAGCGCGTATTCTGGCGCTCAACTTGCCGCTCGACAGCAACGAGCGCCGGCAATTTACGACGTCAATCCTCAATATGTCACCACTTGACGCGGCGACGGAAGCTGCGAACCGAACCATTACCAATCGCGCGCAAAACGAATATCGCACTAAAAGCGCCGATGTCGTCGTGTCCTACATCGAACGTCATGAAAATGCGATTGGCTATGTTCCTGCAGATGCAATCAGTGCAAGCAGTAAGGTGCGTGTGGTGTATTCGATCCCTTAAATTATCGCGCCCGGCGGTTTCTTGATCCTACTTGTATTGCTCCGCCCTTAATATTGAGATGTAATTCGCACATTAGCTTGCTGTGCATGGCGAATGGAACGCAACTGACTTGGCACTATTCCAAAATCGGGAGCGCGGTACGATTTCCGGATTTACGCCCTCCGGTGTCACGCTGGAAGTCGAGATTGTCCGCGACGCCGGCCGGGCGCCGCAATTGCAGGTGCAAGCCCTGTTGCCTGAAGGCATGCGTGGCCTGGGCGACATCAACGAACCGGATCGCTATCTCGACATTTATCGGCAGTTGTCGCAACGCTAACGGGTGCAGCAAGCAGCACCCCTACTCTTCTCTGAAAGACACAATGCGTTTTTCACGCTCGCGCTGAATCAACTCGGCGCTGGCTTCCTCCGGCATGCCGATTTCATCAAGCACGAAGGCCGCTAATTGCAGGCTGGATTCGAGGGTTTCGGGAATCACTTCATTTGCCCCGGCGCGGATTAACAGTTGCGCATGCTTCTCATCGCGGGCACGCGCGAAAATTCGCACCTCAGGATAATCACGGCGTATCGAGCCGACCGCATTGAGTGCGGCGCTGTAGTGATCCATGGTAATGACAACCGCACGGGCTTGATCGACACGCACTTGGCGTAGTAAATCCGGACGGCTGGCATCGCCTGAAAACACCGGTAATCCACGTCGATATGCCTCGTTGGCGGTCTTGGCATCATGCTCAAGTGCCAGATACGGAATATTTTGCGCATCCAACAATTGTCCGAGCAACTGCCCGACCCGGCCAAACCCCGCGATTACGATATGGCCGTTGAGCTCAGGCACGTGGGGCGTCTCCACCACCACGGGCGGACTCAGATTACGATCAACCCATTGCCCCAACTCACGCCCGATGCGTGCGGCAGCCGGGGTTACTAACATGCTGAAACCAACCACCAACATCACGAACTGACCGGTGTCGTGCGGCAACACCTGTTGCATCACGGCAATACCCACGACGATGAACGCAAACTCACCGCCTTGCCCGAGCAACACGCCCGACTCCACCGCCTGACCCCAGGTTAATCCGAAGCGCCGAAACAATGGAATCATGACCAGGCTCTTTACCGCGAACAGGCCCAACACCGACAGTGGAATCCATACCGGATCGTTTAACAGCGTGCGGACATCCACACCCATGCCCACGGTCATGAAGAACATGCCCATCAATAAGCCTTTGAAGGGCTCGATGGTGACTTGAATTTCGTGACGGTATTCGGTTTCAGCCAATAGTAACCCGGCGAGAAACGCGCCCAACGCCATCGACAGACCCGCCAGCCAGGTTAACGCCGCGATGCCCAGCACGCTGAGCAAGGTCATCGCCATAAATGTCTCGGGCTGGCGCGTCACCGACACGCGGTGAAACAGCGGGCGCAATACGCCGCGACCTAACAGCACGATCACGCCGATCGCGGCCGCGCCTTTGAGCAAGGCGACCACAATCAGCCACAGAAAATTTCCGTCTTGCGCTTGGCCCAGGATACCGATCAATACCAGCAGCGGTACCACGGCAAGATCTTGCAACAACAATACCGAAAAACTTGCTCGCCCCACCCCCGACGCAAGCTCGCGGCGCTCGGTTAACAATTGCACCACGATCGCGGTCGATGATAATGACAAGACCAGCCCCAGAACCACCGCCGATTGCCAGGTATTGCCGAAACCGAATGCGAGCAAGCCGATGCACAGGGCGCTGACCAATACTTGTGCGCTACCCGCGCCGAACACCCAGCGGCGCATTGCCCACAAGCGCTCGGCCGACAGCTCTAATCCCACCAGAAATAATAAAAACACCACACCGAAGTCGGCCAGACCACGCGCACCTTCTAAACGCGGAAATGTGACATGCCGTAACCAAGGCGAGGTATCGACGAATAAGCCCAGACCAAAAGGTCCAAACACTGCGCCTGTCACCAAAAAACCCAACACTTGGCTGAGGCGAAAGCGTTGCAATAACGGAATGAGAATTCCAGTCAGCGCGAGAAATAAAATAACTTCGCGTAGAAATGGAAGACTGGACTCATCCATGCAAACGATGTCGCATGGTTATAATAATTTTTCGATTTGCTGCGTCACCGAAGCGCTTTGCGGGTCGACCTTGCTGGGATAGCTCGCGACCAGTTTGCCGTCGCGGCCGAGCAGGTATTTGTGAAAGTTCCACTGCGGAAATTCGCCCGATAACCGGCCCAAGGTTTGATAAATCGGTTCGGCGTTGCGCGCGGTCACCGTGGTTTTTTCAAACATCGGAAACTCGACGCCATAGGTGTTTTTACAAAACGCTTGAATCTCCTGTGCGCTGCCCGGCTCCTGGCTGCCAAAGTCGTTGGACGGAAATCCCAGCACCACCAACCCGTGGTCTTTGTATTTACGGTACAGGGCTTCCAAGCCTTCGTATTGCGGCGTGAAGCCGCATTTGCTAGCGGTGTTGACAATAAGCACCACCTTGCCCTGGTACTCCTTGCACAGGTTCACTTCTTTGTCGCCGATCAGATTGCGCTTCACGAAGTTCAGCGCTTCCGGACACTGGGTGTCAGCCATTGCCGATGCTCCTCCAAAAATAACGAGTGCAACTGTAACCACACGGATCATTAAGCGCTGCATAGGGAAGTCCTCCTGAAAAATTCAGCGTTGATGTCCACTATAGTCGATCCAGGAACAAATCGAACACGAGGGGCATTTTACTAAGCCGCAAAATTCCGGCTAGTAAATTGCATAACCCACGGCATGTCGAATCCTTTGACCACCAATGCTCCACCGCAACACCTCGCGCCGCTGCCGCAGGTGCGGCCGCTGCATGAGGCAATTGCCCTTCATCAGGCGGGCCGCTTGGAGGAAGCAACGGAACTCTACCGCACCATTCTGCTGGCCGATCCCCACAATGCGGAAGCCAACCACAATATGGGTATTTTGGCGACGCAGATTAATCATCCTGCCGCTGGCCTGCCGTTTTTTTCAGCGGCACTGGATGCCGATCCGACGCGGGCGCGCTATTGGTTGAGCTACATCGACGCATTAATTCAGGCGGACCAACGCGACGATGCGCGGCAAATCCTAGCGCTCGCGCAACAGCATGGTTTGCAAGGTGCGGGTGTTGACGCATTGACCGCACGCTTGGAGATCAGCGACCCCATTGCAGCGCCTACACCGCCCATCGAGCCGCAGGCAACTCAAGCCAAACAGGCAAAGGAACGTCGCTCGACGGCAACTATTGGCCGCGCCACAAATACGTCACCCACCGAGCACGAGGT
>JACQEQ010000384.1 GCA_016200445.1 Gammaproteobacteria bacterium
GGGTGCAGAGAGCTCTTCCAGTTGCAAATTGATCAGGGCCAATTGATTTTTATATTCGTCGTAGCGCGTGCGCCAACGCGACTCCAACACACCAAAGGCGGAGCGCAATTCCGCTGATGGTGCGCTGCTCTTGAGAACCCCGATGTTCTTCAGTGCAGCATCGGCCGCAGCGAGCCGCTGTTGATAAAAGGATTGCTCAGACCGCTGCCGTTCCATTTTGCGCGGCCGTTCGGTGAGGCGTTTGATCTCGACAACAATGGGTTCGAAGGCCGATTGCATTTCTTCGCGCCAATCGAATTTCTGCTCTTTTTTCGGATAGAACAATTGCAGGTCGACGCCGCCGGTTGCCCATAGCTCCCAGGCCAAACGCAGGCTATCGATATTGGCATCCAACACATCAATCTCGCCGCGCACGCGCTCACGCTCGGCGTCCGACTTGGCAGTGCGCAACTGCCCGCGCATGGATTCGCGTTCCTGCTCGGCCTGTCGAATGGTGTTAAAGAGATTTTCAAACGTGCGCCAGGTGTCAGAATGAACTGGCACCGGCGCGGCGCTATCCGCTGATTGCGCAGAATAGGCAGTAGCTGCTACCAACATCAGCAGCAGCGCAAGCAGCGGTTTATGAAAAAAATTCATAATATTAATCGCGCGACACCTTTCCGTGGGTGAAATATCCAGTATCAACCCGCTTGTTTACTTTGCACGTAGCGCACGATGTTATTCACGGAATCCAGGTTCTCGGGAATCATTTCTTTGTCCGCGACTTTTAACGAGAATTCCTGTTCCAGAAAAAAAATCATTTCAAGCACACCGGTGGAATCGATGATGCCCTTCTCCAAAAACGACGCGTCGTTCGCCAGCGCGGCGGCATCGTTGGTAAACAAAAAATTTTCGATAATATAATCGCGGACTTGCTGTTCAATCGACATGACGTTCCTCAGGAGCGGATAAATTCAGAATAGTTGCGGTTCTCAACAAATAAATGGTGCCACATCTGTGTGGACAGGATGGCGACCAAGGCCATGTTGTCTTTGTAACCGATTGCGCGGCCGGCGCGAATTTTTTTCAACAAAAAACCGGTTTTTTGCGCGTCGAAATAGCCGTAGCGTTTAATCACGTCGTCGGCCAGCAGCGCATCCACATAATCCAACGCTACGCCGTCGTGAAAAAACGCCGGAATATCCGGCGCGCGATACGGTTGCTTGCTACGAGAGACTATCGACGCGGGTAATTGATTTATGAATGCGTGCTTCAACAAAAATTTTTCATTGAGCACTTTCATTTTCAAATTGGGATGGATGCGCGCGGCAAATTCGATCACGCGCTGATCCAAAAACGGAAACCGGCCTTCCACCGAATTTGCCATCAACATGCGGTCGCCTTGCGACCATAACAGATAATTCGCCATCAGTACTTTGGCTTCGACATATTGCGCACGGTTGAAGCTATGCCACTGCGCATAGTCGCGCGGCAAACTTTGCTCCAGCAGTGCGAGCGGATCGGTATTCAGGCGCGCTTTGAATTCCGCCGCATAAAACTGCTTGCTCTGCGCGGTGGTGCTCCAGCGCGGCAGATGCGCAAAAAAAGTGGCGTTGGGTTGATCCAAGCCGGTGCCGAAAAACGCTTCGCTGTAACTCTGGGCGCGCGCCGGGTTGAATTCTAAATAGGGATACAAACGCTTGAGCAACAACGGGCGCCACAGCGATTTCGGATTGCGCGCCCAAAAGCGCCGCAGCTTGGCTTCTTTGAAAATGTCGTAGCCGCCCAGCACTTCGTCGGCGCCTTCGCCGGTGAGCACGACTTTTGCGCCGCGCGCATGTACCAAGCCCGACAACAACATCATCGGCACCGGCGCGTTGCGCAGAATCGGCGTTTCGGTGTGCCAGATTGCACGCGGAAATTCCCGGCCGATTGCCGCCTCGCTGCATTGCACTTGGTGATGTTGCACACCCAGATGCTCGGCCATGCGCTGCTGATGCACGCCTTCGTCGAGTTGCGCATCGTTGAAGCGGATCGAGTACGTTTCCGGGGTGATGCCGTTGGCGCGAATTAACGTAGCGAGCACCGAAGAATCCAGCCCGCCCGACAAATACGCACCCACTGGCACGTCGGCGCGCAGGCGAATGCGCGTCGCGTCGCTCAGCAGCGCGCGCAATTCTTCGGCCTGCTGCTCGACCGATGTGCCGTGGTAGTCGTCGTCGCTGGGATAGCGCCAGTCCCAGTAGCGTTGCTTGCGTATTCCGCCGTCAAAAGCAATCAACATCTCACCGGGCAAAACTTGGCGCACACCTTCGAACATGGTGGTGTCGCCGAGTGTGGACCAAAATGTCATGACTTGATCCAGCGCTGCCGGGTTGAGCGCGGGTATGCCGCCAATTACCGGCAACACGGCTTTTATTTCCGATGCGAACACCACCCGGCCGTTTTGCACGGCGTAGAACAACGGCAAGATCCCAGCGCGGTCGCGGCACAAAATAAGTTGCTGCTGGTTTTGGTCCCACAACGCGAGGGCGAATTGACCGTTGAGGTGGTGCGCGAAGTCGAGACCGTAGTGCTCGTACAAATGCACCAGCACTTCGGTATCGCTGTGCGTGTAAAACCGGTGGCCCTGCGTTTGCAGAAATTCGCGCAACTCGACGTAATTGAAAATCTCGCCGTTGAACACCACCCATACGGTTTCGTCTTCGTTGTGGATCGGCTGCGCGCCACCGGCAAGGTCGATGATGGACAAGCGCGCGTGCGCCAATCCAACCATACCCTGCTGATAAAAACCATGCCCGTCCGGACCGCGATGTGCGAGCGCAGAAATGGCGCGTTCGAGTTCAACGCGCTGCGGCGGGGCGCCGCCGGCCTGAGCAAAGATTCCGGCTATGCCGCACATGGTGTCATGCCATGTAAACTACGCACGCATTCCATCACGTTTAGTGCCTCTGCCACGCGCTAGCGGCTCGTTTCACCAAAAGGGTAACAGGTGCCGGAACATAAGTTTTTAAATAGGCCGACCTGGAATACGCCGATTCATCATAGTCGCGCGCAGTTGAGTAGGCCGTACGCGCTTCACGTTTGCGGCCTTGTCTAAAGTAGTAATAACCGAGATTAAAGTACTGCCGCGCCAGACGTTGATTGATGATGTGCACTTCGGCGGCGCTGAATACATCGCTGCCGCGCTGCAAATTGGTGGAATGTGCGCGAATAAAACCGAGCAAGGCACGCTCTTCATCGGTCATCAAACTTTGTGAGCGCTGACGGTAGTAGGCTAACGCTTCATCCAGATAACCCAGCCTTGCCCGCCGTGCCAAGCGAAACCACAAATCGATATCTTCCCCTACCGGCCAATCTTCGCGAAACGCCACGTGCTCTTGCGCCAGTAACGCGCGTCGCAGCATCACGGTTTGTGTGCTCATGGCCGTGATTTGCGTGGACATAAAATTATAGAAATTGGCTTTGCACAAATACAACGTATCCGAATGCTGCGTCAGATACGCAGCAGCCCTTTGTAGCAAGTATTGACTAGACATACAGCGTACGTTAGTTGCTGCATGCGGGTCGTCATCGAAATAAATCACGTCGGAAAACACCGCGTCTAATTCCGGACAACGTGCAAACGCCGCCAGCTCGCGCGCGATTTTCTCCGGGTGATACAAATCGTCGCTGTCGAGAAACGCAACGAACTCGCCCTGCGCCAGGCGCAAACCACGATTCCGGGCAGCAGCGGCGGTGCCTTGATTGGTCTGGGTCACCACGCACAAGCGTGCGTCCTTAGCGGCCGCAGCCTGCGCAATTGCAAGCGTTGTGTCGCTAGAACCGTCGTCGACCACGATGATCTCCAGATCAGGTTCAGTTTGTTGCATGACGGAACGCAACGTGGCCGCAATATAAGCTTCGCAGTTATAGGCGGGAATAATGATCGAAACAGTCATGGCGCGGTTCTTATATCAATACTTGGCGCCATTAAAGCGCGTAACGGCGGCGTGGGATTGCGGCAGAATAAAACATCGAAGCCGATCATGCCTGAAGTAAAGGTTTTTGCAGGACGAAAATGCTCATCCCCCGGAACCCACGTGCCGTCGCTTTCGGGGTCTGCGCACCAGGCAGAAAAACCGTGTGCACGCATCAACTCGAACAACGCTTGTGCGCTCGCACCGCAACGTTCCAAAAACTGCAACTGAACTTCGCAAATAATAGTGTCAACCTGCGCAAGCCAGCGCTTCATTCCCAACAACACCTTGTATTCGAAACCCTCGACGTCCATTTTTACCAGCTGGATACGCTGCCCGGATTCGAGATGCAGCAATACGTCTAGATCCAGCGTCAAGATTTTTTGCGTGCGTTTGGATTTACCGTCGTTGCGTAAGTTGGCGTGGCCGAACTCGCCGTCCAGCGACATGTCGCCCCAACCGGCGCGGTCCGATAGCGCGGTACTTTGTACACACACATTACCGACCCGGCTCTGTTGCAGATTGCGGATCAGGCGCCCCAGATTGTCGAGATTCGGTTCAAATGCCAAGACCTGTCCTGACGTGCCTACTGCCGTAGACATAAGCAACGTGTCGTAGCCGATGTTGGCACCGACATCGATGGCCAGATCGCCGGGTCGCAAACACGCCTGAATGGTGCGCGAGACCAACGGCTCCCACTCGCCGCTGTCGATGATGGTGCGGCCGATGTAGTCGGAGCGGTCGCACCAGATGGAAAATTCGTGACGGGTCTCGACCAATACTTCGCGCGACGCCGCACCCAGCCAATTCGGATAATTGTCGATGTGCCGTATCCAACGCTGCAATTTTTCGCGCTGGGTTGTAGAACGCAGCAGCCAGTTCATCGCAAGAACCGGCAATACAAAATTCTTTCCCATGCTGGAAATTCCGCTTCTGGTTTTTATTGAATATGAGGCTTAAAACATCAGATGGCGCGTATAGCTCAAATAACGCCAACCGCCGGGCTGCGCCAGGCAGCGCATATGATACCGCCAAGCCGGGCCGCGTTGACCCGAAATCAATTGCTGGTTGGAAAGAAAATGAAACGCAGCGGAAAGCTTGTGTCTGAGCGCATTGCGAATACGCGGCGGATTATCGAAGTCCAACAGAAACTCGATGAAACTCACCAGCGAGCGTTGATACTCCGTCGACTTGGACAATGAATCCGGCGTATCGTGAATACGAAACGTGGGTACATCCAGAAACTGAATTTTGTGCCCGGCAAACGCAATGCGAAATGCAATTAATGTCCATTCGAAATACTTGGTGACACCGTCGAAATAGTCGACCGTAATGGCCGAGGTGCGAAATAATCCACCGCAGGATGCCAGCCAATTTTCTTTGATGACAGCAGACAACGAGTCTTGATTTACGGCGTCGACGTTGTACACGCGCAGCCCGTCCGACATGTCGCCGTTTGTGGCCACGACGTCAAGGTCGGCATCGCGCAACATGGGCGCAAGACGCGTACGCAACGCACCCGGATAATATTCGTCGTCGTCGTCGAGAAAACAGAAAAAATCCTGGGTGACGAACGTGCGTCCGAAGCGCAACGCTGCCGGCAGATTCCCCTCTTCCTGGTAACACACGCGCAATTCGCGCCGGCCCCGCAATTCAACAAAAAACGCTTCGTCGTAGCGGTTTCCGTTAACCACGATAATGGGCTCGACGTCGACGCCTTCCTGGCTCAATACGCTGTCGATTGCGCGCAACAATGACGCACAGCGCGACGGCTCACATGTCGTCGGAATGATGACTGCAATACTCATTTTTACTTACCACGCATGATACTGGTTCGGTCAGTTGCCAAACGGTAAAACAGTTTTACGGCAGTAAAACGCCTCTGCATAACCACTGGCGGCATTGCACTCGACGCCACGCAAACGCAGTAAAGCGAAAAACGTTTCGCGCGTGAACCAATATTTGTTGGCCTCGCTCGCAAAGCAATTTAACAGATGATCGGCCTTGGTGGCGCACTGCGGCTGCGTTACCGGTACAAACAGATTGGGTGAACCCAGGCCGCCATCGTATTTGGGGATTTCGTATTCGAGGATAAAGTGATTACGGAAGGTATTCCAAGTCAGCTCCGCATTTTCAAAAACAGATCCGCGCTTTTCCGTGCCTCGTGCGCACGCACCGGGTTGGATGCCAGCACCACCCAGTAGAAAGTCAAGTCTGGGTACTGATCGGCGAGCTGCAAAATCGTCGCCCCGCAACCGATTTCGATATCGTCGCAATGCGCGCCGATAAACAGCACGGAGTTGAGATTTTTTGGAAACAGGCTGAGCATCGCCGTCTAAAAACCTGTTTTAGCGATGAGTTCGCGGGTCAGACGCACGCGATCCCAACGCATACGACGCGCCAGATACAAATACAACGCCAGCTTGTCGCCCAAGGTCAACGGCGCGCGGGTGACCGCACTAAAAAATGCTTGGTGCCAACGCCAAACCGTCAGCTTAATGCGCGCCGAGGCGGCCGAGTGATAGCGGCGCTGTTGATGGCCTTCGTCCTTACGCGACCAGCTCGACGAATCTTTATGAAAGCGGCGGAAAAACAAGCGTTCCGGAATTTCATAGAATTTTCCGTAGAGGGTAAGTTCGGCCAGAAAATTAATATCCGAGTCCTGATGCGAACCTAACAAGCGGGTGCGGCGGACCAGATCGGCGCGCACCACGCCCAAGTGCTGATGGCTCAGACGAATCTGCTCCATGAAGGCGATGAAACGTTCGCGGCCGCTGTCGTGCATAAGGTGCAGATTGTCGTCGTAGGGCTCCGGGTTGGCACCCTGCGCATCGACCAAGGTGGTTTTGGGGAAACATAGAATGATCTGCGGGTCGTGCTCCATGATCTCGACGGCACGTTCCAGCAAGGTCGGCGCCCAGTAGTCGTCGGAGGTCGACCATTTAAAATATTTGCTTTGCGACAAGGCGAACACACGATTGAAATTCGGCGACAGGCCGATGTTCTCGGCATTGCGATGGTAGTCGATACGCGCGTCACCCCGCGCATAGTCTTGACATATTTCCGCCGTGCGGTCGGTCGAGGCGTTGTCGCTGATAATCAGGCGAAAATCGCGATAGGTTTGCTTTAACAGCGACTCGATCGACTGCGCGATGTAGCGCTCGGAGTTGTAAACCGGCAGGCCAATGGTAACCAAGGGTGTCGTGGTCATATTTTACAACGCCTTCAATACTGTTTCCGCCGCGCGCTCGCCGCTCTTGAAACTTTCGTCGGTCCACATGTAGCCCCAATCGCCGTAGCGGCCGCAGTAGCCAACCCCGATCTCGGTTAGATATCCATGCACAATAGCCAATGCTGGCGAGCGATCAAGATCAAAAATAATGTTCGCATAGTCCAACTTCATCGCTTGCTTGACGAGAATTTTATCGTTGGCGTCGAGCACGCCGCAGCGCACCAAATCCCGGATCACCGGCTCGATGAATTGCTCCGGAGAAGTCGTCAACGGCCGGTATTTGGTCGAGAAATACAGTTCGGCTTGCAGGCTGGAGGTGCCGGCGGGCATGTTATTGGGCGACATCTTGTACGGGAAACTGAGACGCGAGAACACGATCTGCGGATCGTAGAAATAACTGATGTGCGCCGGTGAGATATCGGCGCGCGCGACACCGATATTGACTAATACCACCGTCGTGCAGGCAAGCTTATGCGCCGCATCCTGTACTTCACGCGGTGCTCCTTCGATTAACGGAATCAGGTCCGGCAGCGGAATCGACGAGACCACGCCGTCATAGCTGGTCTCGACGCCATTGGCGAACACCAAGCGGCGCTCTTTGGGGCGCAGCTTGACCAGCTGATGACCGAATTGAAACTGCACACCTTCGGTGAATTTGTGCAGATACGACATAAAGCCGCCACGGCTGGGATAACGAAAATGCGTCACGTAGTGAATATTGGCCGTGGCCTTGGTGAGTGCGCCATGCACGACTTCTTTAAGGCTCGGGCGATACATGCGCGGACCAATCCAATCGGTGGTCATATTGGCGGCGGGCGTGGTGTGGTATTTCTGCGTGTACACCATGGGAAAGGTCTGCGTGAAGGTGTCGCCGTAACTGCCGCGCAACCATTCTTCATAATTTACCGGCGACGGTCGCTCCTGTTGCGCCAGTGCAGCGAATTCGCAAACAATCGTCGTGATCAAATCCACCGGCAAGCCGTGCATATTATTTTGCACCGGATGCGTCATCCAGCGCCCTTCCCAGTAGTTGTTGACGTAATATTGAATTGTCTCGTACTGACCCTCGACATTATCGGCCAGCAGTTGCTGTATACGCTCGTCTTTGGTAAACGACACATGCGGACCGTGATCGAAGGTGAATCCGCCGGGCAGTTGCAACGAGGTCGTCACCCCGCCGTAGCTAGTGTGCTTATCGAACATCACCACGTCGGCCGATTCGCTGCGCAAGCGATGCGCAGCTCCCAGTCCCGCCATGCCAGTCCCTAAAATCGCGATTTTTTTTGTCATTTCGAAACGCCCCGATAATACGCAATGACCGCACGCAACCCTTGCTCCAAGGTGACCTGCGGACGCCATCCCGTTTGTTGATACGAACGCGCAATGTCGGCGGTGCGCAGCGGCTCCAGCGGCCGGTCCGGCAACGCACCGAACTCCGGCTGCACTGCTCCGCCCAGCAATGCAGCGATTTTCAGCACCAAATCACGGGTTGCAATGACCTGACCCGATCCCAGATCGACCGACTGCCCTTCGATGCCGGGGGTTGCTGCAATCGCTAGAAAGCCCTCCACCACGTCGCTCACGTAAATCCAATCGATCAAACGTTGGCCGCTGGTGATCTTGGGCGCCTGCCCAGCCAGCAAGCTACGCATCACGTACGGCACCAGCTTGGATTCGTCGCGCTGCGCCGGTCCGTACACCATGAACACGCGTGCGATGTTGGTCGGCAAGCCATATAGCGCGTGAAACATCCGCGCGTAACTGCTGCTGGCCCACTTCGCGGCGGCATACGGCGAGCTTGGAATCGTTTCCAGTTCGCCCGCGGGCGGTTCGACTAACGAGCCTGTCAAGACCACGCGCTTCTGGCCGCTGACGGTTTCAGCGCACGCCGTAAGGACATGCACGCTTGACGCCAGATTTGCTTGAAATGCCGGGATCATGTGCTGTAAGTCCGGTGCCCCCATCACATAGCTGGCAAGATGAAACACATAGTGCGGCGCAATCGCTTTGATGGCGGTTTTTACTGCGGCGTAATCGCCCAGATCGAGCGTATGCGCGTGGTAGTTACGCTGCGCAAGCGCTGGGTTGGAACGTGCCATGCCGTGCACCTGCGCACCAAGATCGCACAACCGCGCCGCTAAATGCGCGCCGATGAAGCCGGTGGCACCGGTGATGACCACGACGCTGTCGCGATAGGTGTCCGGCACGGGCTTCATGGTTGCGCACTCCGCAGCAAATCCACGGCTTCCAGCATGCGTACGCCGGCAGCGAGTTTTTCAAACGGCAAACCGGATTTTTCGGCAATGTCGAGCAATTGTTTTTGGCTGACGCCGACTTCCAACTTGAATTTGACCAGAATGCCGCGAAATCCCCAGGCTGCGCGCATCACGTCGATGAGTTTTGGCGCCCGAACCAGGCGTAACCAAAGTTCGGGGGCGTCGCTTTTCACTTTGTCGGCGCTGACATCTGTCAGGCGAGCAGAGCCTGCGGAAGTCTGCCAGCTTTGGCTGCCCACATCGAACGAAGTCCCTCGAACCGGAG
>JACQEQ010000385.1 GCA_016200445.1 Gammaproteobacteria bacterium
GGTACAGGTGAGTGCACGATGGGTATTGAGGGCCTGGAATCTATTTCAGTCGCACCATAATCATTAACGATCACTTGATTGCGATTCATTCAATTTGCGGTTAATGAGCATGGGATCCATGCCAGTTACTTCAAAGATAAGGAGTTGTGCGATGAAGCTTAGAGTAGCGATGGGAAGTTCTATGTTGTTGTTAGGGTCGGTTGCGACAACAGGCCAAGTATGGGCGTTACCAGGCGTTCCGTTCCTGTGGAATGAAGGGACGATGGAGCGAGAAGCGCGGCTAGTAATCGAAAACTGTCTGACTTCACCGACCACTTGTCTGCTGCCTGCTACAGTTACAACCCTTGCAAATTTAACAAATAAGCAGTTAGTGGGGGGATTTACCGAACCGTTGAATGGCGGTGCGGCGGCGAACGCAGAAACGATCGACGTGTATTTTGGTTCTGTTTCCGATTTACTTTTTATGCCTGATTGTGACGATGTGTATCGCGCGTTTCAATCTGACTATAAACGCTTAACGGGATTACAAGCCCCGGAAGATGTTAACTATTATCGTTGCACGTCGTCTGGTGGCCCTGGTTCCCCGATGGTTATGTTTCGAAGAATTAGGCCATCGACCAAGACAATAGTGCCAGGGGTAGTGGGAGGTCTTGTAGAGAAGATTTCGCGTAAACACGTTAGTTTGTATGGATTATACAATTACTTTAAAAACAATGATGTACGTTACCATTGGAGCGTAATCACAGGTGAACAAACTAGACCCGTAACTCCGCTGTTGTTTAAAGATATGTGGGTGCCGATCAATCTTGACGGTTTAATCGATACGGGTGGTTTCGGCAATATGGTTTCGGTGAATGTTCCCGTATTTGACGTCTGGAAATGGCAGGAAGTGTCAATAAGCAGCAGGGTTCATTTCGTCCCCTATCCTAATGAGTATTTTTCCATGCCGCTGCCCAAAATGCTGTCCAGAATAACGCTTAGTTGCAAGGATAAAGTAACGGGTGTGCTCCATGAGATTAGTTCACCGATTAGTTCTCCGGGAGTCACTGGCATTGACGGATCTGCATATTTTCGAACAAGTCGGACAGATTTAACGGCGAATACCGAGCTCAATACGCTACAAAAAAATTGCGACACGATTAATGTGGGCCTAAATAACGTTCGATTGCTAGACAAGACCAGTGATGCTTCTATTACCGTCACGTTTACTCCGCCGAACGCCGAAGCGCACATGTGGGAAGCGTACGCAAAGCTGCTGGCGGAAAGTGTTACTGATCGAACAAATATTGTTGGTCTACTTAATCCCATAGCGCTATACACCGGCGATCAACGAAGTTTGATCCTGACCAATATGGCTGGCTATTCTAGTGCCATGCAGTTTGATTTTACGACATGGGCGGCGAGTAAAGGTTATGTCGTAAATCTCGCAGATTACTTCATTACGAATTCCAGTGATCCGGCAATGAACGGCGTGGCGATTTACTCGTTAAATCCGGATAGCACACCGCAAGGAATGATCTGGGGGGAATTCGTGAATGACTTGTCCTTCCCCATCAACAGTGAGCGAGATATGTACATCAATGTATTGAACTCGCTGTTGGCAGCAGGTGGTTCGACGTTGTCTGCCGTGGTGGCAACTCAAGCTGGTTTTGCGCAGTCGCTTTTGGATAATGAATTGGGTAAGGCGAATTACTTCATGACCCAATTGGTACCGCTAGCACAAATAGGCTATTCGAAGACTCTTTGTGCTACGTCGAACGAAATAAAAAGTCACCTCCCGCCCCCACAAACCTATCAAACTTGCACGTAACCGGCTTTGCGTAGAGCGCTGCGTTTAACGCTCTACGCATCTCTTTTGCCTGAATATGTCTGTGAATGCGTGATGCGCGGTAAACAATAGCTTAAGGAGGATGCGATGAAAAAAGAATTTCAGGGACTTGCCAGTGCGGTACTGATGACGCTGAGTGTTTCTGCGGGTGCTGCTAATTTATTCGACGCCAACGGAAACCCCATTCCCGCCGCGATGGATAACGAGCAGGCACGACTGAACCAGCTGAATCGGCGGGCTGACGAAGTGATCGAAGCGCATGGCCGCTACATGCTGGTGCGTGACAACTATTTTTACGGCACGACAGGCATTAATAATTTAAGTAATGCCTGGTTTACCGATGCGACCGCGTGGCTTAACGCGATGGGGCTGATCGTCCAGCAATTGAGTACGAATGTTGCGAGCTTAAGTACTTTAAATGGACGCGTGACGTTACAAACGCAAGTGAGTAGCGCGTACACAAACTATGTGAAATTGCGTGATAGCGCAAACCGCGTGCAGACGAAATGCTACGAAGCGCTGGCCGAGATGCAAAACATACGCAGGTTTCCAGGCAATTTCATCACCGATTACGGTCCGCACACTGACTTACTGGTGGGGGAAGTTAACAAGCTTGAAGCGAGTATTACAGACATCAAAAATAGTCTCGACGCGGCGTTGGTGGCTAATAGCCAATATGCGCTAAGCAAGACCAAAGAGGTGTCGGACATACTTATTAAAAACGCCGCGTTGCAGGCACCGGATTTGCAGCTTGCCTTAGCCGACGTGGCAAAAATGTACCTTGCGGAGCAAGTCGTGACGCCATTGCGTCAGGAGATATTTAACTTACGTCTGCAAATCGCGAGTCTGAAAATAAAACGGCGAACCTTTACCGCTAACGACCTCTTGACCCAAATGACAAGCAAGGTCGCCGCTGCGATTGTCATCATTAACCAATCGGCGATGGCGGATGCGGATAAATTAAATGCGGCTACTGATCTTAATGGTTTAGTTGCTCAGGCGACCAATGACGTGAAATACCTGATGGCGTATGCGAAGACCAATGTCTATCGGTTTTACCTAGACACACAAAATCAAATTGCCCCGCTGTGTCAGGTCGCGACATATCAATTGCAGTACAACTGTCAATTATTGCGTGGGCTAATCGGACTGGACTCGACGTCGTTCACGGCGATGACGATGGGCGACCTCAAGCTCATGGAGACTTCATTGACCGAAGTCTACAGCGGACCAACGGGAGGGTTGAACTAATGAAAATTAGAAAAGGTGTTACCGCATTCATGCTGTTTGTAGGTACGTTGCTTGTGCCCGCGTCGGCGTACGCACTAACGCAGCAGTGTTCAGCGCTACTACTGCAAGGTGTGACCAATGGCCAAGAGATCAATGTGGCCAAGCTCCTGGGTAAGACACCCATCGCATTCGTGCCGTTCGACACGATCGACATGATCGATTGGATAAAGGCGGCGAACAACGAAAAAATTTACTTCGATGCGGCCCCGAATGAGATTGTGCTGTTGGATTACCAGCCCGATGCGCAGGGTGTCTCGACATTGGTAGAAGTTGCTCGGGGTAATGTCGATGCGTGGTTACTGGGGTTGAATGAGGTTGAAAAAGAGATCAACACCTACGGGTTCAGTTTGCGCGATACCGACATCAATTCAACGCTGGATATCTGGGAAATCTACAATGATCCTACGATCTTGAGAAATCAGATTCTCAATACCGTGCGTGCTCGGGCCACCGAGCAAGCAAAACAATGCGCGGATAGCATAAAAGTCGAGAACTGCCCGCAGATCGACTTGAATTACCTTGTGGCGAAATACCCAAAAATTAAACCCAACGATAAAGTTAATTTGCCGAATGGCGATTCAATAACGGTTACCGACCTTGTCTATGTGACAAATAATTCTGCAAAAATTGCCTGCAGTCTTGGTTTCGGTCTTTTCGATATGATCGACGGTCTTCTCGTTCATTACGAAAATGATCCGGGCAATCCGGCGAGTCCTCCTCACCTCGCATGGGGCGAGGAAACATTAGCCGATTTTACAAACGCGCTCAGCGGCGGCGTCACGAACTTGCTGCGTAAACTGGGTTACCAAGACGACTTATCCAATCCACTCGGGCTGGCGGCATTGATGCAGCCCATCGAGAATGTCGTTGGCAAGATTCAAGATCAGGTGAACAACCTGGTCACGGCGACACGTGAAAAGCTTGAAAAATTAAAACTTGAAGCACAACAAGTCGTCACTGCGCTAAAAATCCCTGCGATTCCGAGTTATCCAGCCCCCATCGCTCCGAAGTATCCGGATTTGAAAATTAGAAAGAAGAAAGAGTGGCCTGGCTTTAACGTTGGCAATGAAGCATTAGTCGCGGGCTATGGGAACGCGTATTACGAAATCTACGGCAGTGAAAAAGCACAGGCGGCGGTCGCCTATGGTGTCATGGGCGCAAAAATACTCCACAAAGACATTTGCATGCTCGGAGGCACCGCAGACTTCTTCGTTGGATTGACAAGTGAAGCGAACGTGTTGGGACGCGGGATACCCGTAACAGCAACCGCAGCGGCCTACGCCATTTTGCATTTCCAATCTTATGGCTTCAACTGGGACTACCAAAACATCAATGCGACCGACCTCGCGATAAAGTATGCGCCCGCTGAACCACTCTGGAAATATGGCTACAAAGTAGGCTACACACAGCAGTTTATGATCGGGCCGGTTCCGGTATCGGTCACGCTGGGCGCTCAATTTAGCACGGGTATTAAAATGGAAGCCGGTGTCGGACCCATGCGGTTGTATGGGCAGGCAGAACCCTTTGCGCAAGGCGACGGTTATGCCGAAGGAGCGGTTGGCATCAAGGGCGTGGTGTCGGCGGGTGCCGGTGCGAAGTTGTTGCTACTCTCCGCATCGGTACCATTGCGAGGCTCAGCAGAACTTTTGTTTTCGGGAAAAGGCGAACCCTATATTGCATTGGCCGTAACATCGAACGCGACATTCCGAACTCTTGATGGGCGTGTCTATGCGTTTGCCGAGTACTACGTTCCACGTTTCGGTGTGCCGCCCTGGAAGAAAAAATCCGTCACAAAAACGCTGTTCCAATGGGCTGGGTATGGAGCCTCGCTTGCAATTATGAACTGGGGTATGGAGGTGGGTTACCACGGCGCAAAGATGAAAGGCGAGTTGCTCGACCAAGTTGATTTGGACGAAGGTGCGGCGCTTAACAATGCAATTTTGGCAATCGACCGCGCCAATGAACTGGCCAACTACGCAACCGCAACAAACCAAAAACTTGCAACCGTGTTTACCGCAGTGAGTAATGACTTGGCACTTCCCGCGCATCAACGCACAACCTTCGACGCGCAAATGGTTAAGAATTATCGTGGCTTGTACGATGCCAACGTGAACACCTATTTGTGCGTGTTAGCGGCGACAGCGGCGGGTACAACGCCCGTGTGTCTATAAATTAATCGGTAACAATTGCGAGCACGGTTTTTGAAGAAGCACTTTCTTCAGAGACCGTGCTTTTTTTTCACCAGCAATTTTTGAATGCGAGTAGTCATTTAGATGAGAGTACCGATGAAAAGAGTATCCGTTGTGGTGGCGTTTTGCGTTGTTATCGGCGCCGTTATTTTCACATATGCCCTGCTGAAATCCGACGCGGCACCTTTGTTATATAAATTCGAAGTGGGTCAGTCGTATTACTACGCCCTAGATTATTCATCCGAGGGTCAAGGAGCGTTAAGCCCGAATCTACAGGGTGGGAGTAACCCAGCCGGACTTACCGAATCATCGACTGCAAAGATCGTCGGGCAGGTCATACTGAAAATCTTGGAGAAAAAACCGGCGGGTTTTTATTCTGCTGAATTCAAGATCGTGCCGAGTGCATTTGCGTTTCAATACAACCATAAAGAGGCAGCTGTGCGGCCTGCGTACATTGTTGCATTAATTGAAATTCTCGATAACTGGGCAATCAATAATTTCTCTATGGAGCCGTCCGCCTATGAGAGCTATGGAAGCGTGGTGCGCGAGATTCTAGGGCTGCTGGAATTAAAATTCCCCGCAGAACGCGCACTAACATGGCAGGGAATGGAAAAACAATTCCCAAATGAAATTCCTGTCACATTCGCTCTTAAGGGCGAAAAGCTCTCTTCTTCATACGAAATTTCTAAGAGTTATGTGGGTGGTTCGGGCAGTCCAAAAATTGAAGGCGCCTTCGATTACAAATTCGATAACCGCGCAGGACTGGTGCGGTACTTAAACGGCGAACGAAAGAGTGAGTTTCGAATTGCGGGTCAGGTGCTTAGCATCAATAAAACTTCATTGAAAATGAGTTATGTGGAATCTAAGCAGCATGGAACGAACGCAGGGAGTTTGGGAACGTTGTCGACGGCCAGTTCTGGTGGTTTGGTAAAAGACACCCTGGTTGGCGAAAAGCTCGTGCAAGACCTGAAAGAAGCTTCACATAAAAATACGCTCGGCAACGACAACCTCAAGACACTGTTAGCTGCGTTGTCTATGGTGAATCGAACGGACGGTAATGCGCTTGCACAACTGGGGCAGAAAATATCGGCGCTATTGTTTCTGCATCCGGAGCTGGCCAGAGAATTTGCGAATCTGCTATTGCAGTATGACTGGCAAGACGGCAGGCGTTTGACGATCGCCGCAGCGCTAACTGACGTAGGCACAAAGGAGGCGCAAGAAGCGCTGTTGAGTGTGCTTCGGCAACTACCCGAAAACGGTAAATCCCAGGTGAATCTATTGTTCAATTTGGCGATGGTCAAAAATCCCATTGTTGCGGCCGAAGATTATTTCCGGGAGGCGGCGAATACATCCGCTCATGAACAACTACGGATTAAGTCGGATTTCGCTCTAGGCATCATTGCGCATAACGTCATGCAGACAGAACCGCAGCGCGCACAAAATATTTTGGGTGAGTTGACTGCTAATTTGCAGACTACCAACACCATCGGTCAGCAAATAGTTTTGATCGATTCCATCGGCAATATCGGCATGCCCGAGCAAGTGAGTGTATTGAAGCCTTATTTGGAAAACAGCAACAATGCCGTTAAGTTGCCCGCAATCAATGCGCTTCGCTTTGTCGATACGCCCGACTCGAAAGGCCTGCTCATAAACTATATGAAAAGCGACGATGAACGCGTACGTGATGTGGCGGCTCAATCACTCGGTGTTACTCCGGGCGGACGTAACGAATTTGAGTTGTATAAAGAACGCTTGTTTCAAGAGAAAAGTATTCCGGTGTTGAAACATATCTTGAACAATCTCGCAAAATTGGACGCCTACTCCCCGGACAATTTGAATACGATTGATTCTTTCATTCGTCAGTGTGGGCATCCGGATATCTGCGGTTATGCCAAGAGTTTACGAGCTATGTTTGAGAAAAAATAACGTGTTGTCTATGTGGTGCAAGATCAAACTGCCAAGTCAGGTACAAGTGGCATTCTGATGTCGCGTACATACTACCGATTACTGCCCCAACTCCGCCAACTCCCGATGCAACAACTCATCATCGCCGAGATTGAGTTCTACTAGTCGGCGTAGGTGCGTGATGCTGTCGAGATCGATGTGTTCGCATACCAGGCCGATGTGGTCGGTTTCGATATGAGCCACGCGCATGTCCATGCGAATCACGGCGCCGCCGTTGTCGAGCGGAATCTCGATGCCGATCACATCGCCTTTGCTTCCTTTCCACTTCGGCGGTTTGACGATCAATGCGCCTTTCAGTGAAACGTCGATCACGCGCACCGTGGAGGTGCTGACGATGCGGCCCGGCATGTCGAAGGGGATGCGTTTGAAACGGCGTTTTTCGTTGGCCATATAAATCCTCGCGGCGCTGAATCAGACTGTAACTCTATCGGCATTCCGCTAGAATTCTTGCCAGCCACTGACGCAGGAGCCGTGCTTGTGAGATTGAGTGCCAAAGAATTCCGCGACTGGGATAATCGCTGCATCACCTTGCTGGGCATGTCCGGCGTGGGCAAAACGCGGCTGGCGATGATGCTGCGGCGCAGCCACTGGTTTCATTTTTCCGGCGATTACCGCATCGGCACGCGTTACCTCGACGAGGCGATTCTTGACAATATCAAGCAGAAGATCATGCACATTCCGTTTTTGCGCGATCTGCTGCGTACCGACTCGATATACATCCGCAATAATTTGTCGGTCGACAATCTCAAGCCGGTGTCGAGTTTCTTAGGCAAGCTGGGTAATCCCGAACACGGCGGCTTGGGGCTCGCGGAGTTCAAATACCGGCAAGAATTGCATCGTGTCGCGGAGATCGCCGCGATGCGCGATGTGCCGGAATTCATTCGCAAGGCGCAAGAGATTTACGGCTACCCGCATTTCGTCAACGATGCCGGCGGCAGCGTCTGCGAACTCGACGATCCGCAGACCATCGACATCGTCAGCAAGCACACGCTGGTGCTTTACATTCAAGCCACCAAAAGCGACGAGCAAGCGTTGATCCGGCGCGCGGTGGAAGACCCTAAACCGCTGTATTACCGCGAAGCATTTCTGGATGAACAACTTGCCGTTTACATGGCGGAAAAACACATCGACTACGTTGCGTTAATCGAGCCGGACGATTTCGTGCGCTGGATGTTCCCGCGCCTGTTTTATTCGCGCATTCCACGTTACGAGGCGATTGCCCGCGAACACGGCTACACCGTCACCACCGACGAAGTTGCCAAAGTGACCGACGAATCCGGGTTTCTACGCTTGATTGAGACGGCGCTTGATCGGCATGCTTAGGACTCTCGTGTAGGAGTTTGCCCTCGGCAACGGCTCCTGCGTTGCTCCCTCGTGCATCCATGCACTCGTCGGCGTGATTGCTTCGAGAGTGTGGCAATCGCGCCGGTCGCTACCGGCATCCATGCCTCGCGCGACACTTGGGCATCCTGCGCGGCGAGGGCAAACTTCTACCATATCCGCGAGCCGACCTCATGCTGACCGTCACGATCAACGGACAAGTTCATCACTTCGCTGCGGGGTTGACGGTGTTGCAAGCAGCTCAGCAGCTGGGCATTGTTATTCCCACGTTATGTCACGACGTGCGCCTTAAGCCTGCGGCCGCCTGCCGCCTGTGCCTGGTACAGATCGAAGGGCACGGTAAACCGGTGACGGCATGCAACACACCGCTGGCTGATCAGATGGTTGTCAACACCGCCCCGCCCGAGCTTGAAGCAGAGCGCCGCACCTTGCTGCGCTGGATGGCGCAGCACACGCCTGCAGATGCGGTGGCGCAGTGGCCCGATAAACTATTTCACCGTGAATTGAATCGTTACGGCGTGCAAGCACACGCGACCGTCACTACCGCGCGCATCGATGCCAGCCATCCGCACATCCAGGTCGACATGTCGCGCTGCATTCTGTGTTATCGCTGCGTGCGCATTTGCGACGAGTTGCAGGGCCAGTTGGTCTGGCATGCGCTCGGGCACGGCGACAGCACGCACATCGTGCCGGGCACGGCAGCGTCGTTACTCGCCAGCCCCTGTGTCGGTTGCGGAGCATGTGTTGACACATGTCCGACCAGTGCGCTGCAAGACCGCGCTGTGCTCGACCACGGTGCACCGGATCGCTGGACACGTACCACGTGTCCTTATTGCGGCACCGGTTGTGAACTCGAACTGGGTACCCGCAGCGAGCGCGCGGTGGTGGCGCGGCCGGTGCTCGATGCGCCCGTCAACAAGGGGCACTTGTGCGTTAAGGGCCGCTACGCGGTGGAGTTCGGCTCGGCGCAAGATCGCATCACCACGCCGCTGCTGCGTGAGCGGGGCGTATGGCGTTCCGTAAGCTGGGACACAGCACTGAACCATGTGGCCGAGCGCTTGCACGCGCTGCGTACACAACATGGCGCCGACAGTGTGGCGGTGTTAGGTTCGGCACGCGCGACCAACGAAGACAATTACGTAGCGCAGAAATTCGCGCGCGTGGCGTTGGGTACGAACAATATCGATTGTTGCGCGCGCGTCTGCCACACACCCACCGCCGCCGCGATGAAGCTGATGCTGGGCGCGGGCGCGGCGACCAATTCCTACGACGACTTCGAACGTGCGCAGCTCATTTTGATCTGCGGCGCCAATCCTACGGAAAACCATCCGGTGCTCGGCGCGCGCATCAAGCAAGCCGTGCGGCGCGGCGCCAAACTGATCGTGATCGATCCGCGCCGCATCGAA
>JACQEQ010000400.1 GCA_016200445.1 Gammaproteobacteria bacterium
CCAGTCAGTGCCTGGAAATTCGTTTTGAAAAGAGATGATGTTTGATTAATCGAGGACGGCTCACAATTGTTTCTGGCGTGTAGAAATAACTGGTCTTTCGCTTGTTTTCACACACAGTCACCTAAAGAAACGTATGTTGTTGACACCCGAGCAAGCCAAGGTCCGGTCCCTACTAATTAATATTGCCCAAGGCCTTGGCAATTCCAAGCGCATTGGTCGGATTTCTTACAAAGAGCTTTGGCGCCACATTCATCCTAAGACCACATGGTCTAGGGCTCGCACGCCAATGATAGTCGACTTGATAACCAATATATCTGCCTTCGAACTGCGCCATAAACGTCCGCCACTAAATGTATTAGTAACGCCGACGAATAAACTCTACCCCACAGAGTCTTGGGATGACCCCGTGAAAGGGGTGAGAGCGCACCTAAAGAAACTGTCAAAAATACGAGCGCCATTTGCAACCTATGCAGCAGCCCAAGAGGCTTGTTGGGCTTATTGGACGAAAAAAAGGAAGTCGTCCGTAGGAAAGACATCGACAAAAGAACTCTCCGCAATTGAGGGTGCTCGCGTAGATTCCAGCGCTACGTTTATTAAACGAAATCGGAAATTAGTGGAAGAAGCCAAACGTCGCGATAAATTCAGATGTCGAGCCTGCAAGTTTCAGCTTTCCATCGGGAGTGCTTGGATTATTGATTGCCATCACAAGAAGCCACTAAGTAGTTCAATTGCGGAAATTGTAACCAACGTAAGGGATCTGATCTGCTTATGCCCCATTTGCCACAGAGTGGCGCATACGGCAACTCCTCCTCTTTCTGTCGGAGCTATTCGGAGAGCCCGTGGCATCCAGCGTAAATAACTGACACTAGTCGTGCAATGACCGGAACGCGCCTGACGCTATAGACGATAATCATGCATTGCGCACGCTGACAATATTTCTACTCCGCTTTGTTCAGACAGCCACGGCTGCCGCTCTCCCCGCCAAACTAACCGTCTGTTCCAAACGTTTCACAGAATCCTACCTGCTCGCCGAATTTGTGCGCCAGCGCGCCGAAACCGCCAGCGAAGCGCGCGCCACACACCATCAGGGCCTGGGCAATACCGCTATCGTTTTTGGTGCGCTGACCGGCGGGGCGATTGACGTTTATCCGGAATACGCCGGCACCATCGCCCGCGAGTTCCTCAAGCTCGATACTATATGGCTGCTGGCAAAAATAGACGCGCGCCTGATTCACTTCCATGCTTTGTGCGGGATAATTCGGTTCCCGCACAACTTCGATTTGAAATGAACATCACCCCCAAAAACATCAAAGCAATCGAATCACTCGTGTCCGCCGCCGTCGGCGAAAACGAACCTGGTATTGCCGTCGGCATTGCGCAAGGCGGCCGCATGGTGTGGGGCGGCGCGCGGGGGTTGGCCAATCTGGCAGCGCGTACGCCGTTCACAACGTCCACACCTTTCCGCATCTGTTCCATCAGCAAGCAGTTTGCCTGCGCGCTCGCCATGCGCGAGGCGCGGGAGGGACGTCTTAAACTCGATGTGCATCCCAGCCGCTATCTTCCCTGGGCGCGCGGCCTGGACTCCGCGCTGACCGTGGCGCACCTGATGCAAAACAAATCGGGCATACGCGATCAGTGGGTGATGGCGATGATCATGGGCGCCAAGCCCACGCAGCCCTTCACGCTGGATGATGGCGTGAAGGCAGTGCGCCACGCGCCCGAGAGCATGTTTGCGCCCGGCAGTCGTAACCTGTATTGCAATATCAATTTTGAAATGGTCGGGCAGATTCTGGAAACCGTTACCGCCAAGCCCTTTGCCGAGTTGCTGGCGGCGCACATCCTGCAACCGCTGGGCATGAACAACACCACGCTCGGCATCGACACCAGCCAGGGCATCCCCGGCGATACACGTGGCTATCGTTTCATCAAGGGTAAATGGGAAGAGGAAGTGAACGGCATCCACTGGGCGGCGTCGGCGGGCATTGTGAGCACGGCGGAAGATTTGCTGCGCTGGGCGGCGTGCCTGCGCGACCCCAAGGCGGCCGGGCTGCCGTGGGTGGCCGATATTCTTGAACTTACCGCTTTCAATGATGGCCTGCCTGCCGGCTACGCCTCCGGCATCAACCGCCTCAGCGGCCATGGCCGTGAAGTGTTCATGCACGGCGGCGGCCTGCGCGGGTGGAAATCGGTGCTGATGCACTACGTCAACGAGGACACCTCGATTGCAGTGCTCATGAACCGCAACAATGCCCCCAAGGGCCGCAAAATGGTGCGCGCCGTCGCCAATGAGATTGTTGCCGCACTCGGTATCCCTCCTGTTTGGCGCCGCACCATCAAAAAACCCGCGCCCGCCAAGTTGCCGGCCGGAACAGCCGGCGCGTATATCTCGAAAGAGCAAGGGCTGCTCGTATTGTTACGCCAGGGCAAGAAAGGCGCGGAAATGCATTCGTTTCTCGATTGGTCCTCACTGCACGCCACCGGCGAAGCAGGCACCCTGGCCACCGACGACGGCCACACGCGCCTGACCTTCGATGCCGCCGGCGGCGTGACCTTGTTCGACAAAGGCGAGAACGTATGCACGCCGATGCAGCGCATCCGTAAACCTGCAGGCACGGCCTTCGCGCCGCGCGGCACCTTTCGCTGCGGCCCGACCAACACAACCGCGAAAATTGCCAGCAAAGCCGGCAAGCTCAGCATCGCCTTCACCGGCCCCTTCGGCGCGGGCGATGCTTACGCACTTACGGTGCTGGATGCGAACACGGCGTATTTTGATATCGCCCGCGGAGTGGATGAGGCGCCGCCGGGGCGGTTTTTGCTGACCTATGATCCCGCGGGCAAGAGCATTGAGCTATCGGCGACGCTGGCGCGAAGAGTGGTGTTTCGGCGGTGAGCGCAAATTGATGTTTAAGGCCTCGTGAACAAGACCCAAATTCAACGCTTCGCCACTATTCATCGCGCCATTGCCACGTCATTGCAAGAGCAATTGGCGCGTCACTGGCTGCGGGAGCTCACTGCAGAGGAGGCCAGCATCGTTGAGAGCTACACATTGTGCGGCTCGTTCATGAGATTGGAAGCCATCGAAAATAGTTTGATGAGGACAACGTCAGGTGATTTGGCCGATCAGGAATTTTCGTTTATGCGGTCGGAGGTAGTACAAAATGCATCAGAGGTAACAAGAATGGTACGGGCCAGGCTTCCTCCGGATCTATCGACTCCAGATCCAGCAATGTTTTCAAGCTTGCTTACATGGGAAGAGGCAATCGTTGAGTGTTTTCCGTAATTGTCGGACAACCATAGCGCTTAAAAGGGTCAGGTAAAAGGTCGCAAATATCGGTCCGGTCACTTCCAAGCTGGTGGGATCGGTGGCAAATGCATTGAGCTTTCCGTGACGCTGGC
>JACQEQ010000372.1 GCA_016200445.1 Gammaproteobacteria bacterium
CGTCTGTTGCCCCTAGACACAGATCCTAGCGCTGACGTTCAGAATAATAGTCATGCTGAGGCCCGTGTTAGCTGGTTGCCTGGCGTGTCGCTGGCGGTACTGTTCAGCACCGGCTTGGTGGCAATCGCAAGCGAAGTGGGCTGGACTAAGTATCTTGCAATATTTACTGGCACAACGATTTACGGCTTCGCAGCCATCCTCACGGTATTTCTCATCGGTATTGCGTCCGGGTCATGGTGGATTAAATCGCGGCTGGACGGTTTGCGCACACCGCATCTATGGTTGTCCGCCGGATTAGTGGTACTTGGATTGGCCTTATTGCTGACGCGTGAGGGACTGAGCTTTGTACCCAACATTTACAGCGGAGTAAATTATTTGGACGCTTCGGCGCCGGTTATTTATGCCGTGAAGTACCTGGTCGTGTTTTTGATGTTGATCGTGCCAACGTTTCTGTTTGGTGCTTTATTCCCGCTGAATCTCAAGCTTTATTGCGTGGACTTACGCGGGGTGCGAACCCGCGTCGGGCGTGCTTACGCAGTGAATACGCTGGCGAGCATCATCGGTGCAATTTTAGCGGGATTTTATTTAATACCTGAATACGGTACCGATGTGTTATTGACCTGCGGTGCTTTGCTGATTCTCGCACTCCCTTTGCTGTTTCTGCCTATTCCGGGCCCAGGGCGAGTTGGTGCAATTGCCACGGCTGGAGCGGCTATTGCTGTCGTGGGGTTAAACTGGTTGGTGCCGCATATTGACTATAAAACGATGATTAGCTCGGTTGCTTACAAATACGACGAAGACGTGAAAGCCGGCCGCAAACCGGAGTTTATTTTTCTGAAGGAAGGCAAGGCCGGTGTAATCAGTGCTGTAAGTTACGATGGCAAACTCGCCAAGCTGCAAAACAATGGGCTTAACGAGTCCATGATCGATATGAAAGATGCGACACACGCGCGTTTGGTCGAGCAACTACTGAGCTTAATACCTTATTTTCTACACGAAAAACCACGTTCTGCGTTTATCGTAGGTTTTGGCGGCGGGGTAACTACGCGCGCCTTAACCTACACCGATCTGGAATCTATACGGGTTGTCGAGCTTGAACCCGCCATCGTCGACGCCGGCCGCGCGATCGTTAAAGGTGAAATACCCGCGTTGCAAGATCCACGCGTACATCTTGAATTCAACGACGCGCGCAATACCTTGTTACTCGACAGCACGCGTTATGACATCGTTGCGGCGCAAGCCTCACATCCGTGGCTTGCAGGTGCAGCCAACGTATTCACTAAAGAATTTTTTGAGCTGGTGCGCACACGTTTAAATTCCGGCGGGATTTATGGGCAATGGGTCAATCTGTTCAACATGGACGCCACGACTTTACGGGCAATATTTAAGGCCTTTTTTACAGTGTTTCCAGAGGGTGTGACATTTTCAAATATGTACACCGGCGATTTCATGTTATTCGGTTCGGATCGCCCGCTGACCTTCGACTACCCGCGCATTGCCGCGCGCATGGATAATCCTCAAATCAAAGCCGCACTGGCGCACTATATGATTCAAACGCCGGATGATTTGATCTCGTATTTTGCGTTATCCCGGCGTGAGGCACTGGCAGCTACAACTGCCGACGGGCCGCTGAATAGCGATACCAATATTTTGTCGGAAGTACGCTTGGCGCGTTTAATTGATGTGCCTAAGGGCGCCGAGAACCCTTACGACTTTATCAACAGTAATTTCAAATTCGATATCACGCCCTATCTCAAACCCGAGCAAGCCGCACAACAAATCTTTGATACGGGATCGGTATTTCTACGCTGGGACGATACCGTGTCGACGCGTCATGCTGCGCGTCAACTTGAATCCTTAAGCGAGTCATTATCACGGACACTCAATTACGAGTTATTGCGGTATGAAGGAAAGTTTGACGAAGCGTTCAAACTTTATGCGGCACATGCACAATGGCCGGATAGCATACATCGCAAGCAAATAGAGTCTCTCAGTGAGCTGGCAAGGTTTCCCGAGGCCCGCAAACTACTGGAGCGCATGGCCGACGATAAGCAGCGGCGTAGCGCCGCTGCTTATCTGCTCTACCAACAGGGCCAATGGACTACCTTGGAAGCGGTCCGCCCTGTCGCAGACGAGGAGCGCAAATGGCAATTGCTTGCGGCGGCGCGTCATGACATTAAATCCGTAGGACCGCAGTTGGTGTCTATGCAGACAGATGGTGCGGAGGATATTCCACTGGCTCGTACCCTGCTGAATTACTACGCTGCACGTAATGATCAGGTAAATATGCAGGCGCAAGCACGACGTCTGCTCGCGGCTATCGATGCGCGAGTGCAGCGGCTTGCAACGACCGCATCTTCAGCTTTGTTGGACAAAGATACCGTTCGTGCAAGCCAAATATTGACAATAATCGAAAATCTGGACCCTAAATCGAAACAGCTCGAAGATTTACGTACGCGTCTGGCTGAGGTTAAGGCTGCAGTTGCTTTAGTGCCGGTACCACCTGCGGTTAATTAGAGGCGAGGCATGCTATGCAAACAATAGCGTATCAAAACATATTGTGGGCGACCGACTTAGGAGAGCACGGCGAGCTAGTTGGCGCACGCGCGTCTGATCTTGCGCAACGTTACGCTGCGTCTTTGTCGGTGATACACGTTGTAGCTTACCTGCCGCCATTTGAATTAGGCGGGGAGTTAGCGTTACCTGCTTATGCGGAGATCGAGGCGCAGTTAGTTACGCAGGCGAAGTTGCGCCTGGAAAAATTCGCTCTAAAATTTAATGTCGAGACCAAGCGGCAGGTGGTCGTGATTGGATCGCCGCGTTATGAAATTGTACGCATGGCTCGAGAACAAAATTATGATCTTATAATTGTCGGTGGCCGTAGCAAGCATGGCTTGGGGTTATTGTTGGGTTCCGTTGCGGACGGCGTGTTGCACGGCGCGAATTGCGATGTCATGGCAGTGAAAGTCTGACGTTTTCATGCTGTAAAAATAGGCTTTTTTTGAATTTTTTGAAATGTATAGCGCGGTAGCTTTCTGCTTAAAAATATTGCAAATCATGCTCTCGAAAATAGAAGAAATTCATCGTTGACATCATTGTTGGGGTTAGTCTAGGATCGACGCTCCCGTGTATACAGGGATCGGGTACTTACATAAGTTTTCGCTAATATTTTCGACGCAGCAGCGCTGCGGGGGCTTGAGGGGAGAGGTCGGTGGGTAAGGGGGAGGTCTGTTGTTTTGCTATCAAAAGGTGTTGCGCACATCAGGTGCGCAACCACCTTTCTAATTTTACAACTCCTTGACGTAGAAACGACATGCAATACCCGCGCGAATAAATTTCGTGTGGCCCCGATGTAATTACTACAACACCGCAGCGCTATACATAAGAGCTCGGTGTTGACATAATGACGATCTGGGTGCGGGCTGGGCAGTTTTTTAGTTCGAGACAAGTATTCGCTATAGCGAGAGGTTGATCATGGTTCGATGGTTTAACAAACAGGCTGCAAAAATTGCGGGCGTTACGCCAGTGCACGCGATGCACCCTGTGTCATGGATTGCCGCAATTACTTTGGTGTGGTTTGTGACTTCTTCGGCGGGCTTTGCGCAGGACATCGTTCCTCCAGTCGGCGTGCATCAAGGTGAAGATGTTGCGCAGCCGATTGAGTTTCCGCACAACATTCATGTTGAAGTAAATAAGATCAATTGCATGTACTGCCATACCTACGCGCGTCGCAGTAAAGTTGCAGGCATTCCACCGACCAGCAAGTGCATGGGCTGTCACAAAATCATTGCCACAGACAAGCCGCGTATTCAGAAACTCACGGAGTATTGGCAAAAAGGCGAATCGCCGAAATGGAAAAAAGTACATGACGTGCCTGACTACGTTCATTTCACGCATGAGCGTCATCTGAAAAAGTTAGTGTTTGATCGTGACTACCCGGTTGAAGACGTAAAAGAGATTTGCGCCTTTTGTCATGGTCAGCTGAAAGACATGACCGTGGCCAAAAAAGCAAAGCCGCTGAATATGGGCTGGTGCGTCAGTTGCCATGAAAAGAACGGCGGCCCCAGCGACTGCTGGAAGTGTCATAAGTAACCCCCTGCGCGCGAACGCGATACAACGGAACGATTGGCTATGATTGGAAAAATGAAGCGTCGAGATTTCTTGAAAGCCCTTGGTTTGGGCGGCACCGCAACACTCGCGGGTTGCGACCTGCCCACGACGGTGACTTTGGAAGAAGGTAAAGAAGACGTTATTTCTTACTTGCTTCCCGAAGAATATGCGATCCCGGGTATTGCGGTGTGGTATGCGTCGACCTGCACGCAGTGCACGGCCGGTTGCGGTATTCACGGACGGGTGCGCGAGGGCCGGGTGTTGAAAATTGAAGGTAATCCCGATGCGCCGATTAATGCCGGTAAAACCTGCCAGATGGGGCAGGCGGGTTTGCAAGGACATTACAACCCGGACCGCATCACGACTCCGATGGTGCGTGAAGGCGGCAAGTTAGTCCCGACTACCTGGGAAAAAGCGCAAGCCTTGTTGAACGAGAAGCTCGGGGCCAAGTCTAGTCTTAATGCCGACCGCGTCGCCTGGTTCACCGGCACGCTCAGTGGTCACCAGCGTGCGCTGGTTGTTAATCACCTCGATGCCGTGGGCTCCAAGCAGCATTTTGCACATGAAATTGTTAACGCCAGTGTATGGCAAGCGGTTTGCCGCGACATGTTGGACGATCCAATGCCGCGCATCCGGCTGGACAAAGCAAAATTGATTTTGTCGTTTGGTGCCGACTTTCTCGCCACTTGGATTTCGCCGGTGCATTTCGCCGGGCAATATTCAAAATTCCGAACCGCAGCGGATCGCGGCGCGTTGATTCAAGTCGAAAGCAAAATGAGTATGACCGGTGGCAGCGCCGATCTGTGGGTTGCGATTCGCCCGGGGACCGAAGGTGCATTAGCCCTGGGTTTGGCAAATTATTTGGTGGCGAATGGCGTAAACGCATCCGCGCTCTCTGCAGAAGTGCGCGACAAGATTGCTGCGCATGACCTGCAAAAAGTCGCGAGCATCACCGGCATTGCGAGTGCGCAAATTGAGCGCATCGGCAAGGCGCTGAAGGGACGCAACCCAAGCGTGGTATTGGCAGGTGCCTCGGTTGAAGGGCAGGCGCAAGGCTATGAAGCCGTTGCCGCGATCATGTTGCTAAATGTCTTGCTCGGCAACATCGGCACGACCATCGAGCCCAGCGGTAAATTTCCCTTTCCGCAACTCGAAGCTAAGAGCGGCGGTACGCGCGACTTGCTCGCTTTTGCGCAAGCCGTGCAGCAGAAGCAGCTCGACGTCGTATTCTTTTACGGCGCGAACCCGCTGTATAGCGCACCAGTTGCCCTCAAGCTCGACGAGCAAATAAATAACATTCCCTTCAAGGTTGCGTTAGCGCAGTTCCCGGATGAAACCGCGATGCATGCCGATTTAGTGCTGCCGGTATCTTCCTATTTAGAAGACTGGGGAACGCACGTTGCCGCTTACCAGGCGGAACAAAATCAGATTTCTGTCCAGCAACCGCTGATGCAAAAGCTCTACGCAGAAACGCGCGGCTTCGGCGATGTCATGGTGAGCTTGCTTGCCATGCGTAATGCAGCACAGTGGGGCGCATTCGCCGACAGCTACGGCTACATGAAGAACGTATTCACCAACATGAAGGCGAACGTGGGCGCGGCCGCACTGAGTAATGATGAATTCTGGAATAACAGTCTGCAAACCGGCATGGTGAAAGTGGATGCGCCGGTGCGCAAACATACGCTCAAGCCGGTGGTGCCGAATGTTGCTGCGAATAGCACAGATGTGGCGTTCCCATTCTATTTAGTGCCTTCACCGCGCATGGGTCTGTTCGACGGCCGCCACGCCAATTTGCCCTGGTTGCAAGAATCGCCGGATCAGATCGCTAAAGTGGTCTGGGATTCGTGGGCGGAAATGCATCCGTCGACCGCTGACAAACTGGGTATCGCGCACGGCGATGTGATTAAAGTCGAGTCCGAGCACGGCGCGCTGGAAGTCAAAGCCTATTTAGTCAAAGCGATACACCCTGACGCGATCTCGATTCCATTGGGTCAGGGGCATACCGAGTATGGCCGTTACGCCAAGGATCGCGGCGTCAATCCGTTGAAAATATTGAAGCCCATCACCGATGCGAAAACCGGCGAATTGGCGATGTACGCCACGCGCGTCAAAGTCAGCAAGACCGGCAAGCAGGACGTCATTATTCGTTTAGGTCACAGCGACACTCAGCATGGCCGCCGTCTGGTGCGTACGGTATCTGTCGATGTGCTTAAACGCACCAAAGGAGCGTAATCATGTCGCTGAAGAATGTATTCGAAAATTGGTCGATCTATCGTAAGGGTGCAGAAGAAGGTGGTTACCACACCTACGAGCACCGCTGGACCATGGCAGTCAATCTCGATTTATGTATCGGCTGCAATGCCTGTTCAACGGCATGTTATGCAGAAAATAATCTTGCCGTCGTCGGCCAGAAACGTTTTGCCAAAGGGCAGGCGATGCATTGGTTGCGCATCGAGCGTTATTGGGACGATGAAGGCAAAGATCATCCCGATACCGGCGCCAGTTTTCTGCCGATGATGTGTCAGCAATGCGGTTCGGCCACCTGTGAACCAGTGTGCCCGGTTGCGGCGACTTACCATACCCCCGACGGTTTGAATGCGCAGGTCTATAACCGTTGCATCGGCTCACGCTACTGTTCTAACAATTGTCCGTTCCGCGTGCGCTACTTCAACTTCTATTCCTATTATGAATCGTCCTGGCCCGAGCCCTTGAACCTACAGCTTAATCCTGATCTCACGGTGCGTGATAAGGGTGTGATGGAGAAATGCACATTCTGTGTGCAACGTATTCGGGTGGCGAAGGACAAAGCCAAAATGGAAAACCGTAAGCTGCAAGACGGGGAGTTTACTACCGCTTGTGCTCAGGCCTGTCCAACCACAGCCATTGTGTTCGGCGACACGTTGAA
>JACQEQ010000373.1 GCA_016200445.1 Gammaproteobacteria bacterium
GCCGAAAGCGGCGAAGAAAGTCCGGAACTCGCGCAATGGTGGACCGAGTTCCAATACAAAGACGACGCCGGGCGCGAGGCCATGATGAATGCCACGCAAAAACTAGCGCGCGCCTTGCGCCGCGGCCGCCGCCGCAAGCCAAAATCAGGCGCAACGGCGCCATCCGAGTAAAGCCAGTGCGTGCCTATATCGGGCTGGGAAGCAACCTGGCCGATCCGGTGCAACAGGTTGCGCGCGCCCTTGATGAACTGGCATCCATCCCGCAATCGCAGCTCGTCGCCCGTTCGCGTTTATATCGCAGTGCACCGTTAGGTCCGCCGGATCAGCCCGACTACATCAATGCTGTTGCAGTCATCGACACCGCGCTTGCTGCAAAAAAACTGTTGCATCAACTCCAGCAACTCGAATCTATGCATGGCCGTGTGCGGGACGGCGAGCGTTGGGGTCCACGCACGCTGGATCTCGATCTGCTGCTCTACGGGGACGAAATTTCCAGCGATGACGAGCTGACGCTACCGCATCCCGGCGCGCACGAGCGGATTTTTGTGTTGGCGCCGCTGTGGGCGATCGCGCCTGCTGCTGTAATTCCCGGCAAGGGCCGAGTCGTTGACCTGCTTGAAGCTTGCCAATCACAACACATCGAGGTGGTCGACAGTAGCGCGCCAGCACGGTAATAATAGCCAGTCGGTCTAGCAGGACGGCAGTCAATAATAATGGGGAGGGAATCCGTGGATAACTATCGTCATTTTGCACATATTGTCGTGGAAGGACCGATCGGCGTAGGTAAAACCAGTTTGGCACGGCGCCTAGTCACGACATTTAATGGCGAGGCGTTACTGGAAGACGCGGACGACAATCCGTTTCTGGAGCGTTTTTATCAAGACCCGCGCCGTGCGGCGCTGCCGGCGCAAATGTATTTTTTAATGCAACGTGCGCGGCAAATTCAGGCGTTGCGCCAGACGGATTTGTTCCGCTCGACGTTTGTTTCGGATTTTCTGCTGGAAAAAGACCGCCTGTTTGCGCGCTTAAATCTGGATGACGATGAACTTAAGCTCTACGAAATGATGTACGCCAGCCTTGCTCTCGACGCGCCGTTGCCTGATTTGGTCGTTTATTTGCAAGCGCCGGTCGATATCTTGCTGGCGCGCGTGCGCAAACGCGGCGCCGCCTATGAGCGGCCGATGGAAATGAATTATCTCAAGCGCATCAGCGACGCCTATGCGGATTTCTTTTACCGCTACGATGCGTCGCCGCTACTGATCGTCAACGCAGCGGATATCGATTTGGTCGCCAACGACCGCGACTATCAACAGCTGGTCGAACACATTCGCACCATCCGTGTGGGCCGCCATTATTTTAATCCGTTATCGATCGCGCTATGACTGCACTCGCCTCACCCATCACCCTCACCACACTGCGCAACCTGAAGCGCAACGCGCAGAAGTTTGCCTGCCTCACCGCGTATGACGCGAGCTTTGCGCAGCTATGTGAAGACGCGGGTGTGGAGGTGGTGCTGGTCGGCGATTCGCTCGGCATGGTGATTCAGGGCCATGACTCGACATTACCGGTGACGCTCAACGACATGATCTACCACACCGCCAATGTGCGTCGCGCCACGCGCCATGCCCTGGTCATGGCCGACATGCCGTTCATGACTTATGTGCGCGCCGAACAGGCCGTATTTAGCGCCGGCCGTTTAATGAAAGAAGGCGGTGCGCACATGGTGAAGCTGGAAGGCGGTGCGGCTTTTGTCGAGACCGTGCGCGCGATGGCGACCAACGGTATTCCGGTGTGCGCGCATCTGGGTTTGCTGCCGCAGTCGGTGAACAAACTCGGCGGCTATCGCGTGCAGGGCAAAGATGAAGCTTCCGCTACGGCGATGCTGAACGATGCACGCGCGATGCAAGACGCCGGCGCCGATATCGTATTGCTTGAATGCGTACCAGCGACGCTTGCCGCGCAAATCACCAAAGCACTGGAAATTCCCGTGATCGGCATCGGTGCCGGTGTTGACTGCGACTCGCAAGTGCTAGTGATCTACGACATGCTCGGTATCACGCCGGGCAAGCGGCCGAAATTTTCACATGATTTTCTGCGCGGACAGGCCAGCGTAAGCGATGCCATCGCTGCCTATGTGAGCGCGGTGAAGAGCGGTACGTTTCCTGCGGTTGAGCACAGCTTTTAGGTTATGTTGTAGGTTGCATGGAGCTTAATTATTTAGGCATAGCTTTTTGCTCAAACTGAGTATTCCTTCACCCTTGCAGGGGGAAGGGGCCATGATCATTACGCTACTGACGCAGCATTTTAGTTCGATCAAAAAATAACTCACTACACCAGGCCCCTTTAAATGTTCATCGCCGACAACATCGCCGAGCTGCACCGCGTTTTAACCGTCTGGCACAACCAAGGCGACAGCATTGCGCTGGTGCCCACCATGGGCAATTTGCACGCCGGGCATATCCGCCTGGTGCACGAAGCGCGCAAATGCGCCAAGCGCGTAGTCGTCAGTATTTTCGTCAACCCGCTGCAATTCAACGACCCTACCGACTTCGCTCGTTACCCGCGCACCTTCGCCGAGGACCAAGTCAAGCTCGCTTCTGCCAAAGCCGATTTATTATTTACACCTGGCGCCGAAGAAATTTACCCGCCCGGCGACGTGACGCGTGTGCACGTGCCCGGCCTGTCGGAAATATTGTGCGGCGCATTCCGGCCCGGGCATTTCATCGGCGTCACCACCGTGGTCAATAAATTATTCAACATGGTGCAGCCGGATGTGGCGCTGTTCGGCCTGAAGGATTTCCAGCAGTTCACTATCATTCATCGCATGCTGCTCGACCTGCACATGCCGGTCGAGCTCGTCGGCATCGAAACCGTGCGTGAAACCGACGGCCTAGCGATGAGTTCGCGCAACAGTCTTTTGTCGAGTGATGAACGTCAGCGCGCACCAGCCATGTATCGCGCGTTGTGCGCGGCGCGTGATGCCGTGCTGAAAGGTGAAGTTGAAATTGCCGCGCTCGAACAGCGCGGTATGCAAGCGCTAGAACAGACAGGATTTAAGCCGGAATATTTCACACTGCGCCGCGCGGCGGACTTGCAAGCCGACGATGGTTCAGCACACGAGTTGGTAATACTGGCCGCCGCCTGGCTTGGCAACACCCGGCTCATCGACAATGTGGTGGTTAGTCGTTCTGTAGATTAAGCGGATTGAAATGACGCCCAATTTCTACTTCATTTGTGCAAATCGTCGAAAATTTTCCGAATGTCTTCAACGTAGAGTCAAACGGTGCAACGCAAGTGCGTCGGATTGACCGTTCTTTGTTTAAGAAAGTGCTGTACTACGCATCTTTGAGTCGACCTTCGACGCTACGGGTTTCGGAGAAATTTCTATGGCGGGGATGAACCGCACCTTTTCGTAGTAACCGACGCAATTCCGCTTCGCGAATGAAGTGCGCGGTCGTGACCCATGCCTCGTCTTTGTTTGAATGCGCATTTTTAGAAATAACAAACTTAATGCCAACCAAAAGTAAACATCCCAGTTTGTGTTCTCCGACAGCCGTGTATTCGTTTCCCCTTCCGGCAACGATTCGCTGACCAAAATACTTGATGCTAGTAAGGGCGCGCGGTATCCCTTCGATGATGGCATTCGCTTCATGTTTTCTTCGTTGCCGTATGTGTTCGCCCTGAAACCAGAGTAAAAGATCCTCGGGCCTAGTGGCGACATCAAAGATTGAAAGTAACTCGTTGCTCAGTTTCATCACTAAAATATCGGCACGAAGTACACGCATGTGGTTAGATCGCTGTCGACTTGCGAGCATGTTCGCGGCGATGCCATTCTGGTGAAAGCGAACGCGGGTAGCTGCTTGTACTGCTAATCGCCGCATAATATCTCCTAAAATAATGTCGACATTACGAGCGTGGTGTAAACCAGCACATTCACATTCACATTACGGTCGTTCCGCGTACTGCGGATTTGCGTCGCAAATTTCAAACCATTCCGCTTTCGACGCAACAAAGACATGCGCAATCGGCGTCGCTGGAAGTTTTGTGTCCAGCGTGCCGATGCGCAGGCGCAACAGCTCCGGGGCGTTTTCTCTTTTAGTAAACAGCGGCGAGCCGCAGTCTTGACAGAAATAACGGCCAACACCCGGCGCCGAGTCAAAATGCTTAACGGTGTGCTCGCCGGCGAGAAACTTAAAATCTTCGGTGCGCACCAGGGTGAGTGCCGCAAAAGCGGAGCCGGTGGCTTTGCGGCAGCGTGAACAATGGCAGAGCAAGATCTGGCTGATATCTGCGTTGAGTTCGTATTTCACCGTGCCGCACAAACAGCTTCCATTCATCATGCCCTGTTCCTTTGTCTAAATTATTCCTTTGCAACAGCCGGTTCCGGCATCGCCATCGCGGTGATGTGGTAACCCGCATCGACATACAGAATTTCGCCGGTGATACCGCTGGCAAGATCGGAGCACAGGAATGCGCTGGCGTTGCCGACTTCTTCAATCGTGATATTGCGGCGCAGCGGTGAGTTGCGTGCGCCATAGTCGAGCAGTTTGCGAAAGTCGGTGATGCCCGATGCAGCCAAGGTGCGGATCGGCCCGGCGGAGACGGCATTGACGCGCGTGCCTTCGGGCCCAAGACATTGCGCCATGTAGCGCACGTTAGCTTCGAGGCTGGCTTTGGCCGGGCCCATCACGTTGTAATTCGGCACGGCGCGTTCGGCGCCCAAGTAACTCAGCGTCAGCAGCGCACCGTTGCGGCCCTGCATCATCGCGCGGCCCGCTTTGGCGAGCGCGACGAAGCTGTAGGAGCTGATGTCGTGCGCCAGTTGCGAGCCTGCGCGCGTGGCGTGCTCGACATAATCGCATTCCAGTTCTTCGCGCGGCGCGAACGCGGCCGAGTGCACGATAATGTCAAGACCATCCCAATGTTGTTTCAGTCCGGCGAACACGGCGGCGATCTGTTCGTCGCTGGCTAAGTCGCAGGGCAGGGTGAGTGTGGAGTTGCATTCTTTGGCGAAACCTTCCACGCGCTCTTTGAGTTTGTCGTTCTGGTAGGTAAACGCCAGTTCCGCGCCTTCGCGATGCATGGCGTGGGCGATGCCCCAGGCGATCGAGCGATTGCTGGCGATACCGACGATCAGTGCGCGTTTGCCTTGCATGAAACCCATGGTGAGCTCTCCTTCAAAATTGAACGCTCATTGTATTGAAGGCGCCATCAATTGGAAATCGGCTTTGATTTGAGATCGGCGCGGATTTGTCTTGCGCAATCCACACCGCTGCGCACCGCGCCTTCCAACGTGGCCGGGTAGCCGGTGGCGGTGTAGTCGCCCGCCAGCCACAGACCGCGCACCGGGGTGGTGTTTGCTGGGCGTAACGTATTGATGCCGACGCGACACGCAAACGTCGCGCGTTTTTCGCGGATCACCATTGAGCTGTAGTGTGTCGGCCATGCGGGATAGCGTTGCGCGATTTCGTCGCGCACGCGTTGAATTAATTCGTCGTTACTCAACTCCATGTGCGTGCCGCGTGCGCTGATCACCGCCGCCATCAAGCCGGGTTGATCGCAATGCGCGCGGTCGACCAACCACTGCGTGAGCGTGCCGGTGAAACCCACCATGCCGGTGTGCAAGGTCACGTGCGCGGGATAGCGCAAATACACGGTGCAAATCGGCTCATAATTGAGTTGTTCCAAATTGCGCGCGATGATTTGTAACGGCGCATGCGGCGCGAGCAACCGCGCCGTTGCGTAGGCGGGTGTGGCGAGCACGACGTGCTGGCTAGCATGGAGTTGTTGGGCGGATACGACGGCGGCGATGGTGTCGTTCGCGATGCGCAATTCGGTGATGCGCTCGCCAAGAACCACCCGGCCACCGTGTTGTTCAATGAATTCCAGCGCGGGTGCCGGAAATGTTTGGCCCAGGTCGGTCGCGGCGAACAGCACGTCGCTGTCGGCGCGCCGCCGCGCAAACGCGTCGCGCAATACCGCCAGAAACACCTGCGCGGAGGCTTCATTTAAAGGGGTATTCAGCGTGGCCAGACACAGCGGCTCCCATAGGCATTCGATCAAGCGCGGCGATTGGCGATGCCGCGCAAGCAACTGCACGAGACTGATGTCCTGCGCGAGTTGAAACCGCCGCCACGCCAACGCGACACAAAAGCGCAAAGCACCGCGCCGTTCCTGCGCATTGATGCCGCGTGCACTGAGCAGCGCACTGATCAGATGCAGTGGGGCGGGTAAGTTGGGTGCAGTAAGTGAAAATTCTGCTGCGGAGGTATGCATGCGCAGTTGCAGACGCCGCCGTACCGGTGCGGGTGCGTGCACCAGTGTGAGCAAGCGCAAGGTCTCGCGGTATGCGCCGATCATTAAATGCTGGCCGTTGTCGACACGCTCGGCATCGAACGCTAAGCAACGCGCGCGCCCACCCAGTTGCCGCGCCGCTTCGATCAACGTGACAGGTACGCCGTTTTGACATAATTCAATTGCGGTCGCGAGCCCGGCCCAACCGCCGCCGACGATGGTGAC
>JACQEQ010000012.1 GCA_016200445.1 Gammaproteobacteria bacterium
ACGCTTTGGCTCCGCCTTTCATGAAGTAATAATTTTTCACCCCAGCATCGACCAGATGGTATTGCAGCCACTGCACCTGATGGCCTGCTTCGTCGTAAATCAATAACGTTTTGTCTTCGCGCTTAGCTTTCTGCAACATTTTGTCCAATTTGTCGGCTTGATCCAGTGCGATACGGCGTTCGATGCCTGGAAAGAAACCCACCGCTTCGCGTTGAAAGCGATCACGCACATCTAACACAATGGTTGCATCGCCGATTTGCGAACCGAATTCAGTGGGGCCAAGCAAGTGCGAACTGAACGCCGCTGAATCGATGATATCGGCGGTATTGATCGGGCTGCGGCCTAGCAAAACCGAATGATCAGGATGGGCTTTGGCCCACGCAAAAATGCCGGCATCGTATGCAAAGGTGTTGTCGATTTTCAGGAACAGCGCGCGGCGCACCGCCTGATACGATTTGTGGCAGGTCACGCCATTGCAGTAGAACACGATGGGATTGTCGGTCGTGCCGCGCAGAGTGCGCAATTTTCCGTCAAAATCCTTGTCGGTAATTGAGATATTGGTTGCGCCTTTGATGCGTAGAGTATCGAACTCGTATTGCGATCGTACGTCGACGATAGCGATTTTACCCAGCTTCTGAAATACATCGTCGAGTTCGTACGTGGCTACTTCCGGGTATAAGTCACGACCTGGGAACTTGGCGTTAGCTTCGGCGCCAAATGCGATATTCGACATCAAACCTACTATTGCACATAGCAGGAATATGATTTTTTTCCGCATACTTACTCCAGTTTAAAACTGTTGATATACGTACCCCATGACGATAGCGGCACGGGTTGTCTACGGCGACTCATCGGGCGGTCATAGCGCAACTGCTATATTAACGGCAGGACAACACGAGTACTTTAGCGGAAAGTGCCGCAATTCATCTGAGAAATTACGCTCAGGCCCAAAACCATACAACACGCTCTTGCTGCGGTCTATAGCGATAGAGTCCGGGCTCCCAATCCGCACATGCGAACCATATCCAAACCATCCCTCAATAATATTTGGCGCGAGTCACAGCTTCGCGGTAGAGCGCGCCGCCGCATTATTGTCAAGCTCTGTTTCTTTTTGATTAACGGGCGATGCGGTGCAGCAACGGCAGAAATTATACGGTCTCAATTCGCTAGGCATACGAAGGCGCCGTTCCATGCCTGAGATACCAGCGGCGGTAGCGTGTGTAAACAAACTGGAATCTGGAATCGTGCCGGTCATGATCGTCTGCGATCATTCTGCCATGGTGCTTGCTATTGCATGCCAGGCTGGGATCGCAGACGCGCACGATGTGGCGCTAACCGGCCTGGAATGGGCTCATTTAGTACCATGAATGGAGCGCAGGTACACGTGTACGCGAGTGTTAATCCCAAACAGAAAATCATGTTGGTGAAAGTAATTTACCAATCGCATTGAGCTACAGGCCAGTGTATGTTTTAACCAATGTTCTAGGAGGTGCGCAATCATGGTGGTCCTGCAACGAAGCGTATTTTTGTTAGTGGCAATGTTTGCCGCCGGTCCGGTATTCGCCGTAAATGTCGAGCGCGGCAAGGCCTTGTACGAAAACCATTGTGTGAGTTGTCACGACGACACCGTGCATCGTCGCGAAGCGCATAAGGCGGCCAACTTCGCAGACATCGAAAAATTCGTTGCGCGCTGGGAGAAAGAATTGAAGTTGAAATGGAGTGCCGAAGAGCGCGCCGATGTCGCCAGTTTCGTTAACGAAAAGTACTATAACTATTGAACCCATCGTAGCGATCCGCCCATGCTTGACGACAACCAGTTACTTCGATATAGCCGCCATATCCTGCTGCCGCAGTTCGATATTCAAGGCCAGGAGCGGGTCAACCGCGCGCGCGTTTTGATTGTGGGCATGGGCGGTTTGGGCTCGCCAGTAGGGTTGTATCTTGCGGCCGCCGGGGTTGGTCACTTGGTGTTGGTTGATCATGATCGTGTCGACGTGACCAACTTGCAGCGCCAGATTGTGTACGCCACCGGCGATGTGGGATCTAACAAAGCCGAAGCTGCCGCCGAGCATTTACGACGCCTGAATCCAGATGTGCGCATCACGCAGATCGTCGCGCGTCTTGCGGACGACGCGCTATTGGAGCAAGTCGCACTGGCCGATGTGGTTATCGATGCCAGCGATAATTTCCCCACCCGTTTTGCATTGAATGCCGCTTGCGTGCAGCATGCCAAACCATTGGTGTCGGGGGCCGCCATTCGCATGGAAGCGCAAATATCCGTATTTACTAACACCAGTGCCGACAGCCCCTGTTACCGTTGTTTGTATAAAGACGAGCCCGGACCTGCCGATGCGTGTTCGCAATCGGGGGTGCTGGGGCCGCTAGTCGGCATCATCGGCAGCATGCAGGCATTGGAAGCATTAAAGATATTGTCGGGCATCGGCACCAGTCTGGGCGGGCGCCTGTTGTTGCTAGACGCGCAGCAACTCGAATGGCGCACGTTGCGTCTGCGTCGCGACCCGGCATGTCCCGTATGTGGTCCGAAAAACAATGCGACGCAGGCCGCAAGTTCGCCGTGACCCAGCTGTTTTTCCGCTAAAGAAGTCGTTCTCGCATCCGCTATCTAAATTACGTTTGGAAGGCGCATCTGCCGCGCCTGATTCCAGGGGTTTTCGCGTCGCCATATTTCACTTCGTAGGGGGTGCATTGTGATGTTGTTCGCTATTTTTACCGGTCGTAAACGGCTGTGCGGCGCAAGTCTGATGTTGTTGTCGTTGCTGGCCGCACCGGCGCGTGCCGAAGACGACGAAGATGTGATCTCGGGAGCCGGGGCGCATTTTCCCTGGGTAATTTTCGATTCTGTTAAAGATGATCTGCAAAAAATCGTCTCGAAAAAAATCGTGCTCTACGGCAAGAATTCCATGCTGGGTCAGGGCTGTAACGCCGCAGTGAAAATGGCCAAACAAAATACTGTGCAGCACGAGACGTTTGGTTTTGTATGTTGCCAGATCGGCGATGATGAAATTAAACGTGAAGGGCTGACCGTGTATCCGCTGGCTCAGGAACCGCTGGCCATAATTTTAAATAAAAATAATCCGGTCACTAATTTGACCGGCGAGAAAGTGCAGAAAATATTCAAAGGCGAGATCAAAAATTGGAAGGAAGTCGGCGGAGAAGACCGGCCAGTGGTCGTAATCACACGCTTGCATTGTAAGGATCGGGTGACCGACTGGAAGAAAATCCTGCCTAACGACAAAGAGTTTGCCCAGGAGCGCGTCGACGTTTCGTCGGCGCCATCGAAAGATGTGCTCAATCTGATTCGCGAGGTTCAAACCGGCAAGGCATTTCGTGCGGCTGCCAAGCAGTACGAGCTGTTACCGGTGCACACGGTGGAGCAATAATTTTTCTACATCATGGGAACCCAGACCTATCGCGCACGATTGATTTTATACAGCAGCGTTCTGATGCTGTTCCTGATCGGGACGTTGGTTTACTCCTATTCCTACACGCGCTCCATCATCCTGGAAGAATCGGAGCGCAATCTCACGCATACGGTTCGCCTGCTGCAAAGCCAGATCGAAAGCGAACGCAACGAGCTGCTGCGGTACGCCGGCATCGTCAGCGACGATTTGCGTATTCAGGAATACATGTTTGTGGTGGTGCGCGTCGGTAGCGACAACGAACCGTTGCTGAAGTTATACGAGCGTTTGTTCGGCTGGCTGCCGATCGATCGGCGCGTGATTATCAGCGACAAAGGTAAAGTTCTGGTCGGCGCACAATATCAAGACCTGGCTGGCTGGGTCAGCAAGCATCGTGATCGCGTTTCCGAGAAAGTTTTTTACTTCGAAGGCGAGCTGGGTTTGGAGCTGGTGGCTGTCGCGCCAATCATTTATCAAGGCGAACAATTGGGTTTAATGGCAGTAAGCCGTACGCTGAACCGCGCTTGGTTGCAGCAAAAACGTCAGAACAGCGGCGGTCACGTATTTATCGAAAAAGACGGCAAAATCACCATCAGCACCCTGGGCGATACTTCGCGCAGCGATTTTGAAATCAACGACGGACGCCTGCATCTGGGCGACGACACTTATCGGGTGAATCCGATGGAGTTGCCGGGTCTTGACGAATCGATGCCGCACATGTGGTATGGCGTATCGGAAACCGGGATTGTGCAAACCCTGCACAAACACGGACAGTTCACCCTGATGCTGGTGGTAATCGGCGGGCTGGCGATTTTTGCAGTGGGCTTGATGATTTTCCGCAACTTCAACCGGCCGCTGTCGCGCCTGATCACCCTCACCGAAGAAATTACCGAAGGACGTTTGCCGGTCATGGTGAAATCCGAAGCGCAAAATGAAATCGACGTGTTGGCGAATAAATTCGCCGATATGTTGCAGGCCCTTCGCGAAAAACAGACCGAGATCGACCGAGTGCATAAGCAATTGGAAAAGTCCGCAATCACAGATACCTTGACGGGTCTTTACAACCGGCGGCATTTACAGGAAATTTTTCCGAAATTGCGTAGCCAGGCGCAGCGCGACTGGCGTTGTTTGTCGGTCATACTTTGTGATCTTGACTTTTTCAAGAAGATTAACGACCAGTATGGACATCTCGCTGGCGATCATTGCTTGGTGCATTTCTCCAAGCTGCTCAAACAGCACTCGCGCTCGAATGATTTTTTATATCGCATCGGCGGTGAAGAGTTCGTGATTTTGAGTATCTGCAAAGACACCGACGGCAGTGTCGCGATCGCGGATAAATTGCGTATGGCTTGCGCCGACAGCCCGGTGGTGTATCGCGGTAAAAATATTCCCGTCACCGTCAGTTGCGGCGTGAGTTTCTCGACGCCCGATGATCCGCACGACACTGCCTTGCAGCGTTTATTGTCGCGCGCCGACAAGGCGTTGTATCAAGCTAAAGCCGAAGGCCGGAATCGCGTGTGTGTTTACCAACATTCCGATGAGGTAGAAGCGCCGCCCAGCGCGCAACAGGCCTAGAGTCTATTCGAATCCCACTGGCAGGATGCGGTGAGATCTTGAGCCGCATCTCTAAAGACGAATAAGAATGGAAGCTATTCTGCTAGTTCGATTCAAAACAATCTGGATTAAATCAAGACCTGCTGCATAAGGCGATCAATTAACGTGCGGTGCGTCGCTGAATGAAGGGACTGCCGGTGCAGTTTCAGCCGGTTCTTGCGCTGGTTCGGCGACGGGTTGAGTACGTTCACTGGGATCGTCGCCTGCGCCCGGCGCTGTACCGGATTGTGGGGTTGGCACATTCTCTGGCGATGCTTGCTGCGCGGCAGGCGCAGCGGCTTTTAGGCGTGGCGGTTCGTCTATCGCAGGTGTTGTCAACGGTACTTGATTGGTGGGGACGGCTTTACGTTCCGGTGATTTGGCCGGTTCAGTTTTTTGTTTTGTGGGTACGGTACTCGGTACCGCCGCCGTCGGTTGAGGCTCTTTGCGTGTAATTGCCCCGTTGCCATTGCTGGTGGTAGTGGACGATTTGGTATTGCGCTCAACCGGTTCATTTGCGGGCGCGGGTACAGCGTCCAGTGTTACAGGCAAGTCAGGCGTGACACGGCCCGGCGCAGTGTTGATAACACTTGGCGTTAGCTTCGCAGGGGAGTTGCCAGCTTTGTGCAGCAACACATAAGCACCGATGCCAGCGGCGATGCCCGCCACCGAGAGTAGTGCGATTAATACGATGCGCTGCGGCCCATGACTGGCAACATCTACATGCCGTTGGATCGTCGGCGCCGACTCGCGCGTGGTGAACACCGAGCGTTTTATTTCTGGATTTTTGAGTTCGCCCGAGGCCTGCGCGCGCGTATTGTTTTCTTGGCGCTTAGCAGTGACTGCGGCGGCGGTAGCGCGCTGCGCGTTTTCATTGTCGAGAAATTTTTCGGCTTCCGAATCTTCACGTAATCCAATTGTGGTTTCCCACAAAATGGAGTCTGAAATCCAGCCTGATTTGCGCACCTTGCCGACATCGTTGGGCGCAGCTTGGTTCGGTTTGAAGGCCGGGAGTTTTTGCGTTTTTTGGTGCAGATCGTAAACGTTTTGCACGATGTCGGGTTCCGCAGCGCGTTTTTGTTCTGCGGCAAGATTTACTTGTTGATTGCGCGCGACGGCGGCACGTTTTTTGGCTTCGAGTTTTTGCTGCAACTGTGCCAGTTCGCGTTCCAGGTCATCGAGATCGTTATCCGCTGCAGCGGGAGGCGCTGCTGGCTCTTCAACGGTTTTGTTCTGGGTCCGCGCTTGAGTTTGTGCGGTTTGCATTTCCTGTTCGAGCCGGCGGCGTGCGGCATCGGCGAGTTGGGATTTTTTACGCGCATCGT
>JACQEQ010000387.1 GCA_016200445.1 Gammaproteobacteria bacterium
CGTATGTCGTGACGCGCTTCACCGGAGGCTTCAACTGTTTCGTCGCCTCCACCGTTGCTCCGGTTGCTTCCGGCTGGAGCACTGGCCGGGTGGGGCTTGCACCCACTGGAAAACGCCGCCTTTTCACGGCGCACGCCAAGAGCTGTCATTAAAATTAATTCGACAATTGGACTATTAGTTTCTCGTGCGATGTCCCGTAGCGTGATGCCAATTCAATGATCTGCTTCGCTATTCTAGGCCTTAAGCCGTCAAAAAGAAGCTGCACGCGCATAGGGTTGGTTATTGCCAATTTAACACCGCCCATTTCAATATTCGCCAATCGCCCTCCTATTACTGACGGCCGCAATGTGGGATTTCTTGATCGAGCCCGTCGCGCATCTTTTTCAGAACCCCAGGAAAATGCCCCGCCTTCTTTTACAACGATGGCGCTGAAAGCGTCCCAATCTACATATAGGAACACCCTAAACATCAAATCACCGTATCCCACGGCTCCGATGATGTTTGGATCAATGCCGCGAAGAAAAATGGGTAGCGCTACAGGAGAGAAAAAGCTATCACTTAAGCACACGACCCTATCAGCATCCCAACGGGGTCGCTTGCGCTCTAGCAACAGCGATGCAGACGGCAAACGTTCATGAAGTAATTTAGAAAAATCGTGACGTGCTTGATGTGCCGATACCGTCTTGTCCGCGTTTGCGTATATCCACAAGCAGCCGTCGATGACTTCGGTCACTGCAGTACGTTGCTTCAGGGCGTTATCGAGAACAGAATTTAATTCGTCATTATAACTATGCAGTGGCACATTGACTTCGACCACTGTCATTTGGTGACCAGTGACTGGATCGACCCCTTTTCCCTCGTGCAATAGCGTAAGTGCCTGGTCGGCGACAACCTCTTGCCTTCGCACACGATTGAACTGTGCCACACCTTTTTTTCCGTATTTTTTCTCGAATTCAGAAAATTTGGCGTCGAACTCCGCTATGTCAATTCGAAGGAGAGCCACAATATCTTCGTTTACCTTACCTTCTTTTAGTTCCAAGAATCTTGGGTGTGGATTCATACCATCGGGCACGAATGTTACATCACCTATATCTACACACGACGTCGCATCGTTCCAAATCGCGATACTCATGGGATCGGCGTTAATGTTTGCTAGTGTTTGCAACACCGATGCGGGGTTGCTCTCAGTAAGCGCATTCCGGCGTCGATGAAGACACAGTCGCTTCACAACGTGCCTCTGCTGCCCCATCAAAGACCAAATTACCGCATCGTTAACACGTCGCCAAACTGCTCGGTTATACGCTGCATATTCGATCGCCATATTTCCAATGGGGTGAATCTTTTCTCGGTCCGCAAAGGCTTCCCATACGAGAATTTCTTCAATTGCTTTGCTATGCCATTTTTTCCACGTCTTATGGCACTCAACAACAAAATCCCTTCGATTTTGGCCGATTGCTTCGAGGGTAGAAAACCGCAGCGAAGCCCCGGCCGGTTGCGCCAACTCCCTGGCTGCTTGTGCTAGTAGCTCATCGAATCCCATTTGCTTAGCTCGGTAGGCTGGGTTGATAAACCCAGCAGATGGCTGTGATGATCGCACGAACGCTAGGTCTATCAACCCAGCTTACAAAATGTGAAGGTCAGCTTTGGCCCGACGACTGACTTTTGTCAATTGAAGCATAGGAAAAACAAACGCTTTATTTTCCAGAATCCATCGCGCCCAACGCAGCGACGATGCACTCCACCCACCATCATCCTAGAAACGGCAGTTGACCGCTGCAAGGCGCAAGTAAATGCATATCGGTATTGACATTTATGGCTTGGCTCAGGCTCACCTGCTGGGTGAGGCCCGCTACGGTTTGCGGAGCACGCCGTTCAACTGCCGTTTCTAGGATCATGTATTTGGAGAAGGCTTGCGCAAGCTGCGGGAACACCTACGGGGCTGCGAGGCGTTGGTCGGTACGTGCTTTACTGGACGCGTCGCAGTATTGGAATTTCCCAGCGATGCAGCGATGCACGTGTTTTCCAATAAAATAAAGCCCCCGGCTGGAATAGCCCAGGGGCGAATAACTACTAACAACCCATCGATGCGCGAACCGTCGGCTGTCGAATCAATTTACGCTTTCGTTGCTACGCACGGTGCGCTTCAAAAAGCTGCGCATCAGTCCGGCGATCTCGGCGCCGTGCGTCTCCAATGCAAAGTGCCCGGTATCGAGTAAATGAAATTCCAGATTCGTCAGATCGCGCTTGAAGGGCTCGGCGCCCTCTGCGGGAAAGATCGGATCGTTCTTGCCCCACACCACCAGCGTCGGCGGCTGGTAGGTGCGCAGATACGCCTGCCACGCGGGGTACAGATCGACATTGGTCCGGTAGTCGTAAAACAGATCGAGCTGAATCTCATTATTGCCCGGCCGGTCCAGACGGTATTGGTCGACGGTCCAGGTGTCGGGACTCACCAGCGAAACGTCGCGCACACCGAAGGTATACTGAAACCTAGTCGCGTCGATGGTGAGCAGTCCGCGCAGCGCGTCGCGACTGACTGGTGAGTTATCCTGCCAGTACTGACGCAGCGGACCCCAGAATTCACGCAGGCCCTCGACGTAGGCATTGCCATTTTGCACAATCAACGCCGTGACCCGCTCCGGGTGACGTACCGCAACACGAAAACCGATCGGCGCACCATAGTCCATCAGGTAAAGCGCGTAGTTCGATAGTCCGATGATTTGCGTGAAGTGCTCGATAATCAGCGACAGATTTTCAAACGTATACCTGAAGGTCGCACGATCCGGCGCGCTGCTTTCGCCAAAGCCCGGATAGTCCGGCGCCACCACGTGGTAACGGTCTGCGAGTCGTGGAATCAAATAGCGAAACATCTGCGACGAGGTAGGAAATCCGTGCAGCAGCAGAATCGTTGGATTGCCTGGATCACCGGCCTCGCGATAAAAGACTTTCTGACCATCGACCTGCACGTCACGGTAATGCACGACTTCGTCATTCTCGACGCGGCTTCCCGCCGCCAACGCCAGCATGGGAACCACCGATAACGCAAGCACTGCAACCATTGCCGTGCGCGTGAGCAATTGCCTAGCCATAGTTCGAACTCCTGAAAAAAGCACAGCGGATGCCATGCGAGGTCCGAATGTTGACGACAATGCCGAAGACGATAAATGTGTGAAACTGAATTTCACTCTTGTCGAAATTGAAGTAATTCCAATTGTTGCGGGCACCACGGTGAGGCATGTCTACGCGCGAATACGTGTTACGAGAGCAGTGTTGGCTTTCACGTCTGCGACGCTTTCCGTCACCGAGACGAAGGTGCAAAAAGACTCTGAAATTTGGGCGATCAAGGCCTACAGTAGCAACTCATCGTTCAAAACAAACGACAAAAAAAGCCGCCTCGCGGCGGCCCTTGCTTCCTTGCGGGCGGTCCTCGCCGTCAATCTCAATCCCTGTTCACCTTGAAGCCGGTGATCTTGATCAGGTCGTCGGTGCCGTAGCCGTCCAGCGGCGGCATGTTGCTGTCGTCGGAGTGCTGGATGTTGACATAGGCGGTTTTGCCGTCCGGCGCGAAGAAGAAGCCGGTGGGTTCGGCCGAGCTGTCTTTCACTGAAAGAATCTTTATGCAGCCATCGGTCTTGATGTCACGGTCCGCGCCGTCGGGCAGGCAGGCCCAGATGTCGCCGTTGGGGTGATCTTCGATCACGTAGGTGAGACCGGTGACCGGCTGGAACGCGAGGTTATCCGGCTGGTTGAAGTCGGCGTCGCCCTCGACGAAGCGGTTGATGGTGGTGGTGCGCTTGGGTTTGATCGCGCCGCTGCTGTCGACGAAGGTCGTGACCAGTGGTTCGTTGTCGACACCGCACACCACTTCGCCGTAGTTATTCGCCTCTTCATTGCCGGTGTTGGTCCAGCAGAAACGCACTGCGCCCGGGTTGGCGGCATCGCGGTACAGCGGATCGAGCTCCAGATCTTCCGGCCGGTAAAATCCGGTCGCGCCTTTGCTGTTAGCTTCGGCACGCGCACTCGTGGCATTCACCGCGATCCATGCGCCCAAACCGATTTCGCATCCCTGGCCGAATTGCTGTGCGTTGTTCACGCAGCTTGTTTGCAGCGCGTACACGCTGCCCGCAACCAGCGGCGATTGCGCCAGGTCGGCGATCGGGCCACGGTCCGGGTTGTAGACAACACTGGGCACGAACTTGAAGATCGCGCCGCCGTCGGCGTTGGCCGGAGCGCCGGGACGCAATTCATCACCGGCGATCACCACGCCGTTGGGCAGTACGCCGATTCCTTCCCACGCCATGGTCGGCAACGCGTTGCGTTTGGCGATCTGGTTTGACGGATGGCCGTCGGCGTCGACGATGGTGCCGAGCGCGCGGTCGGTGACGGTGTGGTTGGTCACGTGCAGCGGGTCGATGATTTCGTAGGCGTTGCCGCTGCCGTTTTCTTCTGCCACCAAAAGGGTGCCCCAGGCGGTCATGCGGATGCCGTCTGCACCGGCCAGGCCGCGCAGAATGATTTCCGATTTTCCGGTCGCAAGCTCGATGCGCTGCACCGATGGCGTGAGCTTGTCGATGCCGCTGCGCAATTTGCCGATGAGGTGCGGGCTGAATTCTTCGACCGCGCTGATGATGTGGGTCGGGTGTTGACCGTTCGGCCACAGCAGCATCTGATCGGCATTTTGCGCGGAGCTGCGTGTGACATATTCGGCTTTGAGACCTTTTGCCACCAGCATTTGAGCGGCGGCAGTTTGCGCCGCAGTGCGATACGCGCCTGCGGTTGCCGCTGCGGACGCGTCGAGCGCTTGTTCGACGCCGAACCATTGCTCGGCTTTGGCTTTGAGTTGCTGCTCGATCTGGACGCCGAAGTCTTCGTTGCCGGCATACGCCGAGGCGGCGCTCATGCCGAGCGCAGCGACAGTGGCGGAAACAGCGATGCGTTTGAATAAAGTTGCTCGATTCATGCGACTCTCCTGAAAAAGCGTTCTAGGGTTGGACTTGAACGCTGCACAGAATGAGCGCGTGCGATGACGCGGGCATGACAAATTGATGAAGAATTTATGATGCAGACAACAACAAATACCGGAGCGCAATAACGTCTGCGGTGCAGGACAAGCTTACATCACGTAACCGGCGTTGATGGATTCAGGCCGATGCAACGCATAACCTTGCGCGTAATCTACGCCGATGCGGGCAAGCTCGACTTTTATATCCTGGTGTTCCACGAATTCGGCGATGGTCTTCATGCCCGCCACGTGGCCGATGCTGTTGATGGCTTGCACGATGGTCGAGTCCATCGGATCAGTCAGCATGTCGCGCACGAACGCGCCGTCGATTTTCAGATAATCGGCCGCCAGCGCTTTTAAATACGAAAACGAACTCAACCCCGAACCAAAATCGTCGAGCGCGACTTTGCAACCCAAAGATCGCACGTTTTTAATAAATGACAACG
>JACQEQ010000399.1 GCA_016200445.1 Gammaproteobacteria bacterium
ATAAATCCGTGGTGCCGACGTTATCCGCGATCTCGTGGCATTAGCAAATACCAACCAAACCACATACTAGAAAACGCCAGTAAGATGCACACAATGCTTGCGAAAATTGTCATGTCCCGATCCCCTTTTGCTTGCTTACTCAACGCCAAAAAAAACGCGCCCCCAAAATAATCGGTTAGCGCGCAGATTCCAATTGCTGATGCTTACGTACCGCAGCATGGAGGGTGATATAAAATGCCACTCCAAAGATGATCATCGCCCAATCGATGAAGCCGGTAAAGGTAACCGGATTATAGGCCATTTCATTCCAGCCACCCCAGTCACTAAATTTCGCCCGCCCGAGAAAACACATTAATGCAGCACCAAATACGCTGCCGTTTCCCATTCCAGTCAACACACCCGAAACGAAACAAAGAATAAACGGATTTTTCATCCCCTCTCCTCCTTTTAAGTTTACGACAATCAAAAAAACTCAATCCCACTACACTTAAATCTTGTTCTATTTATCTTGTTCTTTTTTTTAATGTGTTTACACAAACAGTAAATTCATTTTTGCTCGCGATCCCTTAGTTCTTTTTTAATCGCCTTTGAAACTTTAGGGACGTTTTAAGCACCCGGAATGCTGCCACACGCAAACGCACTGGGTCAAGCGATTTGGGCGTATTAATTTCCAGTCGTGTAAGCTTGATTTATTTACATACTACGCAGTTAAATCCCCCACCAATTTGCTATGATAAAGCCTATAATTTAAGTCTTTGCGAGCATCCAACTCCTCATGAAAGAAATAGCGCTCTACGTCATCGCCGCTATAAGTTCAGTAGTCGTTTTGGGTTACAGCGTACATATGTTTGTCGGCGGATTAGTCAGTCCTGAAACAGAAACTCAGCTAATTACCATCGCATGCAGCATCGGCACACTAGCAGTCGGTATGCTGGCGTGGGACGTTATGCGTCGCCGCAAATAGATTCCTATTGAATAGAGAGTTAGGAAAATACCTTGAGGGCTGTCGCAGTTTTTTTAAACATCGCGTCGTCCGAGAATTGACCTCGATGGACAACAAATTGTTTACGAGCGCCATTTAAATCCATCCCTGTTAATCCAAATGATTTCCCTGCGTAATCCGCGAAATAGCGCACGTCCTTAACTAATTCAACCCGCGCCCCACCGCGCAATTCCAGCGCGACGCGTTGCTTAGAAATATCCAAAGCAACCGGCGCTGACGGCAGCAGCAGTAATCGGCCCAGGATTCGATGAGTGCCTTGCAGCAGAAAGAAGCTGGCGAGAAATACCATGAGGTAACCCAGCGAGTGATTTCCTTGGAACCAAAACATTAATGCCGCACTACCTAACCCAACGACGGTTGGAACATAGAGCAAAGCGTCCCAAAGTCCTCCACGCCGATCACTGACCAACTCACACCGCTCGCTTGCCATTACGATGCACTCGCTGATGTCGTTACTTGCGATGACTTCAAAACACCTTGTATCACGGCTTCTAATTCGCTATAGAGCATGCGCCCGGCTTGTTTATAGCGCACGGTTTGTTTGTTATCGATTACAAATGTCCATGGGTCGCCGATGACGGTATAGGTCTTAAACGCCTGGGGATTTTGATATTGATCCATATGCAAGAAGACCACTTGGTCTTGATATTTTTCTAACAAGCCTTTCAGCATCTGTAGCTGTGTATCACACACCGTGCAATGCCCGGGTGTTGCAAACTCCAGTAACACGGGCTTACCGGATACCAGCGCTTGATCTAAAGAGTACGCATACATTCTTTCGTCAGGATAACGATAGCTGGTAATTTTTGTGAGATCTCCGCCCACATCTAATAACGTCTTGGTGCGAATACTTGGCACGACCATACCCACCTGCAAACGGCTAGCATCTTCAAAACAGCCGCTAAGCGGCAACGTCACCGACATAAATAGCAATAGGTTACGAAAAGTCATGGCTTGCCACTCCAGCCTGCACAGGTACGAAAAATATTGTAAGCCCAAATTATATTGGCGATTAGCACGAGCGTTCCGAAAATTCCCATAGTTGCAAGATACGGCTTAACCAACAGCTCCACCTGATCCGGTGGCGCAGTCAAGCTTGCGGTACCGGCAACAATCCCAGCGGTGGTAAAAAATACCACCATGCCGATAAGACCGAAATTGTGCGTCCAGAAATGGACCTTAACGAGCGTTAAACTGTAAATGGAGCGTTTAACCAACCGTGGAATAATGTAATAAACTGCCGCAAATATTGCCATCTCGACCCAGCCGAGCAAATTAATATGCGTGTGCGCCCGGACGATTAGGTTTCCGTGCAACCGATGATCAACGAAATGACGGAAGTCGGCGATACCGCCCATTAGCGCCCCCCATGAAAACCCGATAATGCTATAGATTACGCATGCGTAGACAAACCATAGCGTGTAGCGCGTGTAATCTTGATTCGTTTCCCACTCATTCATGGCATAGATACCTTTACGGCTTAACTGGCGACTTTGGAGATTCAGGCTGCTTGGTGCGCACGTCTTGATATTTATCGTTCCACTCTGCGGGCGCCCACATCTTGACCATATTATCGATAAACTCCGAACGGCCTTCAGGTGGCGCTTCGGCAGTAGCGGCACCCCGATCAGCGCGTAACTCCGAAAGGAAGACAGCGATAGCAGCCAACTTCTCTTGCGGTATCTCCGCGACATAGGCAGCTTCTTTGCCAGGCCCGTGATCGACAGTGCGTACCGGGTACGCAGACTCAGGATGATTCAGAAAATCAACAATCCACTCGGGAGTCCGACGCGAACCGATGCCGTCGAGATTCAGACCCATGTTTGTACCGTTACGTAGCGCGCGATGGCACGCCGTACAATTAGCCTGACGAAACCATTCCGATCCCTTCAACCCCTCGGGAGTAAAATCGAAATGCGATGTTGCGGTATACATTGGCTTGGTCGACTTCATTCGAACCACTTCCAAGATGACATAGCTGATGATGGCCAGCAGGATAAATACGCCAAAAATGCCAAACAAAAGACGCTCGCCCGTTTTCAACTTAGACATGAAATTTTTACCGCCGTGACTATAGAAATATTAGAGTCCAGTACCCAGTCGTCCAATGTCCACATGAATACTTCAAGGCGCAGTAGCTTAGCATAAACTGACCGTAGCTAAGCTGCTGTCGGCGCCTCGTCGTAATCAAAAAAAAGGCGGGGTTTGCACCACGCCTACTGCACTAAATCATTTGTAAAACTACTAATTAATGTTGTTGTTGCGGCATACGCGCATTGCCATTCGTAGTGCGATCAGCTGAGGTCAAGAACGATGCGACGTTATAAATATCGTCGTCGGATAATTTCTTAGCTACCGCACGCATCTGACCCATCATGTCGTTGGAACGGCTCGCGTCACGCCATTTCTTCAGTTGATTGACGAGATATACATACTTCTGACCACTCAGCGCAGGGTAGATCGGGAACGCGCCACGCGCATTGTAGCCATGGCAAGAATGACACGCTGGAATGCCGCGATCAGGAGCGCCGTACTGAGCGAGGCTCTTACCCAAATGAGTTTGGCCCACCGGCTGACCCAAGGCCTTCACTGCGGCCAGGTCAGAACCTTCGACTTTGATTTCGCCTTTATTCAAACCACTCAAATAAGCAGCCACGTCTTGACGTTCGGTCTCCGTCAAACCTTTCGCGTTGCTGTTCATGATCATCATGGTCGTGTCCATGCGCTTATCAGTTGCGAAATCGTTCAGTTGCTTAACTAAGAACGTGTAGCCTTGGCCTGCTAAACGCGGCGTACCCATACTGTCTTCGCCCAAAGCTTTTTCACCGTGGCAGGTGAGACATGCGGGAACTCCGGTGGATTCTTTACCATTGGTAAAGATTTTTTTACCGTTTTCTACGTCACCCACCGTCTTAGGGACGAACTCCGCCGATGCGTAAACCGCTGTAGATACCAATGTAGATACCAACGCGAACAATGCGGCAACAACAGATACTCTGCTCTTATTTAACATGGACTATTTACCCTCCCGTTTTACACTTCCGGCGCCGCTCTTACCGCCTTACAACTCCAACTTGCGACGCTGCCTTGCGCTTCGCGCAGCACACCGGAAACTCGATTTATTTGGAATGCTTTTTGAGCAAGATTGCTGCAAAGCCCCATGCCACGGTTGCCGCGACGAGATACACCAATGCAATTTGCGTATTAATATCCACTGTTAAAACTCCTCCCCGTTGACGTTAAATTACCCATACCCCTTATGCACACCAGCGGCGTACAAAACAAAACAACCTCTGGCACGTAGCAAAAAAACCTGCGCGATTTACAGCGTTACTTCAGCGCGCGCTAAAACATACTCGAAATCCTTATGCCCGGCAAGCGTATTGTGTAGTGCGTTCAGCGCTTTAAAAAACGACCAAATTGCCGGAGATAATTAGTCGGAAATTATTGAGAACCTTGCACAAGTACTCAGCGTCAGCACACCCACAACATGATTGACCGCCGAATTACTTCGCCAACATACTCAGCGCCCGACACTACCGTCATTCAAGGAATAGATCGTGATTCAAAGAGGATTCCGCGCACTGCTGCTTTGGATTGTATGGTCGGCTGCCTCATTAATGGTGATTCTAGGTTTATATACCGACACCGGCGTGTGGGACTTCGTCCGGTCAGACAGCAGCCACATCACGTGGGTGATTATCGGCTTCTACCTATTGGGTTGTGTCATCAGTTTCGTACTGATGATCCTCGTCACCTACGAAGCCGTACATGTGGATGAGCTGGAAAAAATCGCCAAAAAATCTGGTTGGCCGGGAATTGAACACACGCCCAAGCGCCTTGGGTTGGCGCGCTTTTTCGAATCGTTAAAAACCATTATCCGCAACAACAGCGAATTGGATCTCGAATCTCTGGTGGACGTGGAGTTCTCCGTCTACCAACGTTTTGCACATGCCTTGGAAGTGTTTGGCAATTTGATGATCACGTTTGGCCTGATTGGCACTGTCGTCGGCTTGAGCCTGACGTTAGTCGGGCTTACTAGTTCGCTGCAAGCGCTGGGCGAAGATCAGGAACAATTACTGGCCGGCTTGCGCAGCGCCATGCAGGGTATGGGCACCGCATTTTACGCAACCCTGTTAGGCGCGGTGTTCGGCGGCGTATTGTTGCGAGTGTTTGCGCACATTAATCAGAATGGCGTAGAAAGTTTAGAAGATTCCCTTACACGGATTTTTTTGGTGTATTGCGCGACCGATATCAAACCCTCGCCGCAGCGCGACATCCGCGTGCTGGATGCCGAGATCCGCGCCATGACCCAAAATCTCGAACGCTTACATCATACGCTGGCTGAAACCAAACACATGGTCGGCGACTTCGCCAAAGAGCTGATGCACTTGAAGCAGATCGAAGGCGACAACACCGCACTTCGCGCGAGCCTGAATCTTCAACGCGAATACCTCGACACGCTGCGTACGGAATTTCAACTCAAGCGCATGAACCAAGGCCGATGGTGGCGGGTCTTTACAAAAAGTTTTGTAAGGAAGATCGATTAAGCATGAAACCCAAGCGGCGCTTTGCGCCACTGAATGTTTATATTATTTTCACCGACATCGCGCTGCTGATGTTGACCATGTTTATTTTTCTATTAGTCACCATTTTATTAACCTCGCGTCTGGCAGAACAAAAGCAACTACCCGCGTTGAAGAAAGAAATCGCACAATTGCAAAAAACTCTGGAGGGCACTGTCGCCGATAAACAGCGCTTGATGCGCGATATGGATCAACTCTCGGTGCTGACCTCCGAAGGCCAAATGGAGCAGGCGCTCGCGGTGGCCGGCATGGACAAAGGCGGGAAAAATCGCAAAGACTTCGACCTGTTCGTCCTTGGCCTCAAACAATTACCGGGTAAATCCGTGCATCTCATGGTCGACGCAAGCGGTTCGATGCATGGGGTAACGACATTTTTAATTCCGGTATTGCGTGTGATGATTATTCGCTCCGGCAAACAGCTCAACGCCATCACCTGGTTTTGCGATAACGTCGCCGAAACCTACACCGGCACCATGGCAGAAATGTTTGACCGCCTGCTGCAAAACGCCCCGTTTATCGGTTCCGAAGAAACTATCGGGCACGCTTTCCGGCACGCGGCAAAATCCGCCTCGGCTCCCGGCGCGTATATATTGATCGGCGACGAACCCTCGACCGACCGCATCGCTTACCACGATATTCCCAGCCCCGTGTTTACCCTCCCGTTGGGACGCGATAATCCTGACACCCTCTGGGAATACGAAAATCTTGCCAAAGAAACCAAAGGTCGCATGTTGCACTTGGAATTCCGGGACTAACGCCCACACCACGCGGTAGGTATAATCGGCCGCGCTTTTGCACCCCATCGACTACCTAGAAGAAACCCATGAACTTTGACTCGCTTCTCTCACGTATTGATCAACGTTATTGGGCCGTATTGCTGCTGCTTGTATGGGGTGCGGTCTTGGTATTTTTCAATCTGATCAACTTCACGCCCTATGGTATGGACGAAGGCGCGACGCGGGCGTTGTTGCTGGACTGGTCGATTGCCGATCAAGTTGCGCATCCGGTGGTCGTGTTCGGTATGCCGGACTTCCGTGCCTTGATGTTTATTCCGCTCGGTATTTATTGGTCGGGCAGCATCATCGCCGCCAAAATGTTTACCGTGATCATCGCCTTTCTGGCGATTTGGGCGCTGTATTCGTGGAGCAAACAAACTCAGAGCGATGAAGTGGCCTTGATTGGCAGCGGGTTATTGTTGATCGCACCGATCACCTTACTGCAACTTGACAGCATCGGGGTGGGGCCGTATTTACTCTTGATGTTTGGACTGGCTCGTCTGGCCGACCAAAAATACCGCGCGCAAGATCGCGCCATCACCGGCTGGTATTTTACGCAACTGCTGCTGGTCGCCACCGCCGTCACGCTGCATCCTGCTGGGCTTGCGATCCCTGCGGCGCTGGCTTGGTTTTGGACAAAAAACCCCATCGAATCGAAACGGCGCAATCAAGTGCTGATGGGTATCGGCCTCACGGTGACGGTCATCTTGCTGATGCAAGCGGGCTGGATCGCGCTGACGTGGCTGGCTAATCCATTACCCATACTTGGCACCGCAGTGCTGGGATTCGACCCGCTCGAACTCACGGCCCGCGAGGCCATCTACGGCGCAGCGCCGTTTGCATTACTGCTAGTCGTATTAGTCATGGACCGGCGCTTCTTAACCACTGATATCCTCGGCGCGATACTCGCTCTGAGCGTCATCATCGGCGTGCTGGCCGCCGACGGCGCCTGGGCTATGGCGGCCATCGCGTTGCTGCTGTATCGCGGTACGGTAGGGTTGATTCGTGTCAACAGCGCGATACGCGTGAGTAATTTTGCTGGCCAACGCGGCATCGTGTTCGTGGTGCTGTTTATAGGCACAACCGGGTTCATGCTGGTTGACCAAGGGCACGCGCGTCATAACGTGCTCGATGTGTTACCGCCCGAAGATGAGCTCATCCGCACCCTGGCCCATGAAGCCGAACTCTCGGACGAGAATTTTCGCGTTGCCAGCCAATGGCCCGGCCGCACCATGTTTGCGGTTAAACGCGCCGCGTTGCCGCTACCGCCAGCGCAAGATGATCCAACAAAGTTTATGCAACAAATGAAAGGCGTAACCCACATCATGTTTGCGCATAACGACCCGAACAACGCACCGCTCGCACACAGCATCGCAGGCCTCAGCGGTGATGCACAGACCATCGCCCTGCAAACTGGCGGCGTCATTGTCAAGCTGCGCACCGCCGCACCTACGCCTGCGGTGAAGTAAATCTCGCAGTGTGTCGTGCGCCTGCCTATTTTTCGCCGGGATGTGCAGTATAATTCCCGCCCCTCCACTCACGCTTGGCACTGTGCACCCATGACGCAAAAATCTCCCCACGAAATTCAAGTACAAGTACAGCCCAACTACATCGACGATCAGTCAGAACCTGACGCCAATCGTTTTGTATTTTCTTACACCGTCACGATCCAGAACACCGGCACAGTTGCGGCAAAATTATTGACGCGGCACTGGGTGATCACCGACGCCAACGGCAAGGTGCAGGAAGTGAT
>JACQEQ010000003.1 GCA_016200445.1 Gammaproteobacteria bacterium
GCATAAATCCCGACAACCAAGTTGGGAATGCCTCTGGCGCCATTGGTTTGCTGTAGAGGTGGCCTTGTACTGCATCGCAACCTTGGCCGCGTAGAAACATCAGTTGGCCTTCTGTTTCTACGCCTTCGGCGACTACTTCCATGTCAAGACTGTGCCCCAAGGCAATCATGGCGGTTACGATCGCTGCGTCATTGGAGCGTGCTTCGAGATCTTTTATGAAGCTGCGGTCCAGTTTCAGCACATGCAGCGGAAATTGCTTTAGATAATTCAGCGAACAATAGCCGGTGCCAAAATCGTCGATGGCGATCTGAATGCCGAGGCCGCGCAACGCGCGTAATTTTGCGGTGGTCGCAGCGACGTTATCGATCAATAGACTTTCGGTAACTTCGAATTGCAGGAAGGCCGGGTCGATTCCTGTTTCGTTGATGATATTCGCCACACGCCGCACAAAATCCGCTTGGCGAACTTGTCGTGCCGAAATATTTACGCACATTCGCAACGGCGGCAGCCCGGCATTTCTCCATGCCTTTAGTTGCAAGCAGGCGTGTCGCAGCGCCCACTCACCGACTTCAACAATCATGCCGTTGTCTTCCAGTAACGGAATAAAAGTTGTCGGCAGGAGCTCGCCCTGTTCGGGATGATTCCAGCGAATTAACGCTTCTACGCCGAGCACGCGCTGGGTGCGCGGATCGATTTGCGGTTGGTATTCCAGCCGGAATTCTCCGCGCGGTAACGCATGGCGCAGCGCGGTAACCATGGATAAACGTTCCGATGCCCGATTGTGCATGTGCGAATTGTAGAATTTGAAACAACTGCGGCCATTGTCTTTTGCGCTGTACAGGGCAGTGTCGGCATTCTTGATCAGCGTCGCAGGGTCCAAGCCACAGGTGGGAAACAATGCAATGCCGATGCTCACAGTGACAAATAACTCTTGACCTTCTAAATGAAACGAGCGCGACATGCTGTCGACAATTTTCTGCGCCACAGCGGCAGCGTCGTCGGCGTTGTCGATGTTCTCAAGAATGGCTGTGAATTCATCGCCGCCCAGGCGTGCGACGGTATCGTTTTTGCGTACGCACCAAGTAATCTTGCGCGCCTGCTTTAACTGCCTGTAACGCGAGTTGTTCGTCGCTAATGCCAGAAAGCACGATGATGGGTAAGCCGGGCGCCGCAGCTTGAATTTTATTTACATTATTCAATCCGCGCCCGTCCGGTAGCGCAAGATCAAGCAGTAGCACGTCGTAATGAGTTTGTACGAGGTTGTCCAGTGCATGCTTGATATAACGGACATGCTCCAGAAAAAACTGATTCGCGCCAGATTCAGTAAGCATTTCTTGAACTAAGCGTAGGTCGCCCAAATTGTCGCCGACCATTAATACTCGAATGAGAGATTGATTGGACATGTAGAGACCTCTTCAACGTACACACGTTGTGTGGGTCCATGTCGGTACCAGGCTAAGCCCACTTGCTTTGCTTGGAACGAGCTGCACTTCACTCCTGCGAAGTTCGTCAACCTGCGTAATGCACGAAAAGCCACTGAAACTTTAATTATCGGCAGAGTTCGCGACGATCTTAAATTCTGTAGCGCCCAGTTAGGGTATTAAAAAGGCTGTGTGATTGTTTCGTAATTGTCAATTCACAGATTGATTCAGTGCAGCTAGTTTTCTTTATCCACGGATCTTATCTGTGCTTGCGAAGCGGGGATGAGGGTCCTATAATTCGCCGTCTTTTTTCTAAGGCGGCGATGAAGCAACGTAAAAGCCGAAGTTTGCTGTTGGTGGGAGTCGGCAGCATGTTGACCTCGATTGTGGTCAGCGGGTTTTTACTCGGTTACGCCGTCGATGTCTGGATCGATACCAAGCCTATTTTTATGCTGTTGTTTGGTGGGTTGGGTTTTGTGGGCGGATTTTTAAAAGTTTATAAGCTTCTCATTCATCCGGATCTCAATTGAACACTACGAGTAGTAATAGCAGCGAGCTTGCCGAGCGCACACGCAGGATCGTGGGATTTCAAATTCTCGCCAGCGTCATTATCGCAATTGGTTTTTTAATCGGCGTAGGCGTTGCACAAGGCCGTTCGGCTTTATATGGCGGGTTGGTCGCGGTAACGCTAACTGCACTATTGAGCCGTGGTGTGAAACGTGCCGAAGCCTCGTCGGCGCGCGATCCGCACAAGAGCATGGTGATTTTATATGTCGGTGCCGTGCAGCGGTTTGTATTGGCGATAGCTGCTTTTGCGCTCGGCTTGGCGGTATTGAAGCTGGAGCCGATGGCCGTGTTTATCGGCTTTGCCGCCGCACAATTTTCTTATCTGATTAATGCGCGCGGTAACGCGCCAAGCAAGCGAGGGGTGTGACGTGAGCGAAGCAGCAGCTCCTGGCGGACAAAGCAGCGTTGAGTATATCCAGCATCACCTGACCAACCTGTGTGTGGGTGAAGGTTGCGACACGAACGGCTTCTGGTCGTGGCACGTGGATACGTTGGTGTTCAGCGTGTTGCTCGGTGCGCTGATTGTATTTGCAGCGTGGCGTCTGGGGCGTACTTTGACCCCGGGCGTGCCCAGTGGATTTCAGAATTTTGTCGAGACCATTCTCGATTTCGTTGGCCAGCAAGTGAAAGACACTGATTGTTTACTACAATCTCAAGATCAAGGGGCCAGTGGGTTACCTTAAGCAATTCCTGTTTCATCCATTCGGCAAATATCTAGTGCCGGTTAATGTGGCAATGACGCTGATCGAAGAGCTGGCCAAGCCGCTGAGTCTTGGCTTGCGCTTGTTCGGCAACATGTTTGCAGGTGAGCTGGTGTTCCTATTGATCGCATTGATCGGCGGCACGATGGCGGTGGGCGCAGCAGCTTTGTTCTGGTTGCCGTTGCAGATCATGTTGGATTTAGGCTGGTTGATTTTTCACCTTCTGGTGATCACCTTGCAGGCGTTCATTTTCATGGTACTGACCATTGTGTATCTGGGAATGGCGCACACGTCGGCGGACGAACACTAAGCCGTGCTTTGTTAACGACAAGATTTTTGGGTTTTGGTTTTTTTATTTTCACTTTACTAAAAGAGAAGTTAGAGGAGATATAACGATGAACGCTGAAATGCTTTCCATGATTTACGCATACACCGCAGTAGGCGTGGGTGTAATTCTCGCGGCTGCCGGTTTGGGGTCGGCGATTGGTTGGGGTTTGATCTGCGCCAAGACCTTGGAAGGGATTGCGCGCCAGCCGGAAATGCGTCCTGCGTTGATGACCAACATGTTCATTTTCGCTGGCTTGATGGAATCTTTCCCGTTCATCATCCTGGCGTTCGCAATGTGGTTCTTGTTCGCCAATCCGTTCGTCGGCGCACTGGAAGCTGCTATCAAGGCGGCTGTGCATTGATAGCCACTTGCCGCACATGGCAGCGCTGATGATAGGAACCGTAGCATGAATATTACGATCACCCTGATTGGTCAAATGTTCGCGTTCATCTTGTTGATCTTCTTTGTCAACAAGGTGCTCTGGGGCCCAATGTCCAAAATGCTCGCCGACCGGCAAAAGAAGATTGCCGACGGGCTGGCCGCTGCGGACAAAGGCAAGCACGAAATGGAGCTCGCAGAAAAGCGCGTGAAGGATCTGCTGAAAGACGCCAAGACTCAGGCGGCTGAAGTGATTTCGCAGGCGCAGAAACGCGCCAGCGAAATCGAGGAAGAAGCCAAGGCCAAGGCGCGTGCTGAAGCCGAACGCATTATGGTTGCGGCGCAAGCGGAAGTAGAGCGCGGCATCAATCAGGCCAAGGAACAGTTGCGCACGCACGTCTCGGCGATTGCCGTTTCGGGCGCGGGCAAAATCCTGAAGAAAGAAATCGACGCCAAAACGCACAGCGCGCTGTTGGCTGAACTGGCGGCACAGGTCTAAACATGGCAGAGCTTTCCACCATTGCACGGCCCTACGCGACAGCAGTTTTTGAAATCGCCCGGGCAGCAAAAAACTATCCGGTTTGGTCGCAGCAACTGCAATTACTTGCGGCGATTGTGGCGGACGAGCAAATGCGTTCGCTGATTGGTAATGCAGCGGTCAATAAAGAGCAGGTGGTGAAGCTGATTGCCGAGGTTGCGGGCGACAAGCTGGACGCGAATGGCCGCAATCTCGTGAAGGTGCTTGCGGAGCATCGCCGCTTGGGTGTGTTAGCTGAAATTTCCGGCCAATACGAAGTCCTCCGTGCCGAGGCGGAAGCGACGATCGATGCCGAAGTGGTGTCCGCGTTTGCGGTCGATGCCGCGCAACAGCAGAGCATCGCCGGCGCACTGCAAAAACGTCTGGGTCGCAAAGTGAACATTACCTGCAAAGTTGATCCTGCATTGCTTGGCGGTGCCATTGTGCGCGCGGGCAATCTGGTGATCGACGGCTCTGCCTTGGGACGCCTGGAAAAATTGGCAACTCGCCTGGCCCACAAATAAAGGCCAAAGGCCCGAATTCAGTTTACGAGGAAACAGCAATGCAACAGCTCAGTGCTTCTGAAATCAGCAATCTCATCAAAAAGCGCATTGAAGGCTTCGAAGTCGTTACCGAAGCGCGCAACCAAGGCACCGTAGTCAGCGTCAGCGACGGTATCGTGCGCATTCATGGCTTGTCGGATGTCATGTCCGGCGAAATGATCGAGCTGCCGAACAACACCTTTGCGATGGCGTTGAACCTGGAGCGCGACTCAGTCGGCGCCGTGGTGCTCGGTTCCTACCAACACATCACCGAAGGCGACACCGCCAAGTGCACGGGCCGCATTCTGGAAGTGCCGGTCGGCGAAGCGATGCTCGGCCGCGTGGTCGATGCGCTGGGCAATGCGATCGACGGTAAAGGTCCCATCGCTGCGAAATTAACTTCACCGATTGAAAAAGTAGCGCCGGGCGTGATTTGGCGTCAGTCAGTCAATCAACCAGTACAGACCGGACTGAAAGCCATCGACTCGATGATTCCCGTCGGCCGCGGCCAACGCGAATTGATCATCGGTGACCGCCAAACCGGCAAAACGGCGGTGGCGCTCGATACCATCATCAACCAGAAAACCACCGGCGTTAAGTGTATCTACGTCGCGATTG
>JACQEQ010000004.1 GCA_016200445.1 Gammaproteobacteria bacterium
CGTGTTACAAAATTTGCCCATCGCTTGAGCAACCCGATAACTAATACGATGGATTTTTCAGCACAGCAATTGGCGGTACTGTGCGAATTGCTAGTACGTGGACCGCAAACGCTCGGTGAGCTGCGTACGCACGCAGGTCGTCTGACCGAGTTTGCCGACGTCGCACAGGTGGAAACCACCGTGCAAAAATTACGTATCCGTGAGGATGGACCTTTTGTGACTGAGTTGCCGCGCCAGCCCGGCCGGCGCGATGTCCGTTATGCGCAGATGTTTACCGAGCTGCCAGTCGATGAAATAGCGCAGGAACCGCATGAAGTATTGACCGTTTCTGCCGTTGATCGTGTATCTGCCCTGGAGCAGCTGGTAGCAGCATTGCGTACTGATGTAACTGGCATTCAGCTACAACTTGAGCAGTTGCTAAAGAAGACGGATGGCTCGACGTGAACGTTACGTCTGTACCGTGCACGATTTACCGCAGTGCCAAGAAAGCGGACAGTTATCTTTATGTAGAGCGAGAAAACGAGTTTGCTCGTGTGCCGCAAGCTTTGCTCGACATGCTCGGGCCGTTGACATTGGTGATGTCGTTGGAATTGCATTCGCGGCGCAAATTGGCGCAGGTCGATGTAACTCAGGTGATGGCGCAACTGCAACAGCAAGGCTACTTCCTGCAAATGCCGCCGGGCTCGTGGCAGCAGATGCCTCAGCAATAACCGATCCTCAGTTACCCTGGGTTCGATTTCCGGTTTTGAATTGCGCGCGCATGTAGTGTCAGCAATTGATTAAACAATTGCTCTTTTTTCTGCTTTTCGTAAGTAACTAAGCTGAGTCCATTCTGCAGATTACAGAGTAGTCTGGGGATGATTTCTAAAAGCCGCGCTGAGTTTTGTGCTGTTTGTTTGAATTGCGTTACTGCGGCGAGGTCATCAATGACTTGCATTGCGCCTGTCCAGGCGGGGCTGCCGGTTCCCTTCTGGGTTTTAACCTGCACCAGGACTTCAGACCAAACTGTAAACAAAAACTGATGAATCGCATCAGGAAGTTTGCGGCCATGCAGTTTTTGCATCACCGGACTATCTGACAGGGTGGTGGCTGCGGGTGTAACAACTACAGCTGTTTGCGCGGATCCTTCAGACGCATCATTTCGCTTGGCTGTAACTTGAGTTGTGGCTACTTCGGGCATTTTACCCCCAGCGTCGGTCAGCAAACTGCGGTACATGGTTGTCAGGTCGTCGAGTACAAATTTTGAAAACAACCGGCGATACCGAAGTCAGGCATTGATGTTGGGAGACGGGTATTGCCGCATACAGCGCAGACAATTCGCCTGCATAGCGGCGCTGAGCTTGCGCAACGATGTTTTTCATCGCGATCGATGCTTCAAGATCGTCATTGCCGCTGAGTAGTAATTTATCGATGGCTGCGCTGTCTGTAGCCGCTGCCACACCTAATGTCGACTGACATGGCGTCGAGTCTTGACATAGTAATTCGAAGTTCGTGACAAAGACTTTTTTTAGTACGTCGCGTTTGTTACGTAGCCTGCTAATGGTATCTAAGTACAGATAATTTAAATCTTCGTCGCGTGTTTTACCGGCCAGCTCAAACAAAAAATCATCAACGTTATTTTGGAAAAAGGTTAGGCGTTGTTCGACAAACTCTGTAGCCCGGGACTTGATGAGGGTAGCGCCCGCACTAAACGTAATTACCGGTTGTGTATCTGCGCGAACGTTCGCGTGTTGCGTGATCGCTGCATTTACTTGTGCGTTCATTACTGCCCCCGAAAGTGTAATCGATGGACGGATCGAGCCCAGCGCAACGATCATTACATTGCGGGCTATCGCCTTCCGTGATCCAACGGTGACTTAGTTTGTGATTTCGTTCTCGAAATTGCGTGATTCAGCCGCTGTTTTTATTTTGGTGTATAGAAAAATGTATAACGAAACAGACTCAGGTGGTGGCTGAGGATATGAGCGGTTGTAGGCCGTAACCGGTTTAGGATGCCTTGGGGATCGGGCGGGCGATTAAATCATGTTCGTCGGTATGCACGATTTCAACGATCATGTGCTCGCCAACGCGCGCTGATGTTGCCGCCTCAATGTACACAACGCCATCGATTTCGGGTGCTTGACCTTTACTGCGTGCGATGGCTTGCCCGTCAGCGCCGAGTGCGTCAACCACCACGGTCATGTGCGTGCCGATGAGTCTGGCCAGACGCGCAGCGCTGATTTCCGCCTGGGTTTTCATAAATTGCTCAAGGCGATCCTGCTTTGTCGTCTCAGGCACCGGATTTTCTAGTGCATTCGCCTTTGCTCCATCCACTGCCGAATAGGTGAAGCAGCCGGCGTGATCGATCTGCGCTTCGTGCAAAAACTCCAACAGCGATTCAAAATCCGCGTCGGTTTCGCCGGGAAAACCGACGATGAAGGTACTGCGGATCACCAGCTCAGGGCAGATCTCGCGCCAGCGACGGATGCGTTGCAACGTGTTCGCAGTGTGTGCGGGGCGCTTCATCGCTTTGAGAATGCGCGGGCTGGCGTGTTGAAATGGCACGTCCAGATACGGCAATATTTTCCCAGCGGCCATCAACGGAATGATGTCGTCGACGTGGGGGTAGGGGTAGACGTAATGCAGCCTTACCCACACGCCCAGCTCGCCTAACTCACGCGCCAGATCGGAGATGTGTGCTTTCACCGGCCGGCCACCCCAAACTCCAGTGCGGTATTTAACGTCTACCCCGTAGGCGCTGGTGTCTTGTGACAAGTCGCCGCGCAGCGACGGAATAATACAAAACGTACAACGATGATTACAGCCTTCAGAAATTTTCAGGTAGGCATAGTGCCTTGGCGTGAGTTTTATACCTTGGGGTGGAATTAGGCTAGTAAACGGATCGTGCCGTGGCGGTAGATGGGTGTGTACCGCCGTCATGACTTCTTGTAACGCATGCGGCCCGGTCACAGCGAGTACTTGCGGGTAGTGCTCAAGCACCACGTTATCTTTTGCACCTAGACAACCGGTCACAATGACCTTGCCATTTTCTGCTAAGGCTTCGCCGATGGTTTCCAGTGATTCTTCCACGGCCGCGTCGATAAAACCGCAGGTGTTGATTACAACCAGATCAGCATCGGAGTAGCTGGGGCTGATCTCATACCCTTCGGCACGAAGTTGGGTAATGATGTGTTCGGAATCAACCAGCGCTTTGGGGCAACCCAAACTGACGAACCCGACCTTGGGCACGGCGCGGGTTTTTTTGCGTGGTGGCATATTTAGTTTCGAAGCTGGGCTAGGTTTTTTCATGGGTGCCGGAATACTGGAGTGGGCCGGTATTCTATCTGCTTTCGAGGTCGCGCAGACAGCACGTTGACGCCGCTCGGGGCGTATCTCTATGATGGTGGCGCTTTGTTAATCCCAGCGCTGCTCGCAGAAGGTCACATCGGACATGAAAATTCTTCACATCCTCGAAAAGAAAGGGCAGCAATGCCATTCGATTACTCCGGATCAGCCCGTCGCCGAAGCGGTGCGCTTAATGATTCACAATCGGATTGGCTCGCTGGTGGTGATGGAGCGGGGACAGATAGCGGGAATTGTGACGGAGCGTGACATCGTGTGGGCGGCCGGGCAGCACAGCGTGAATCTCGTTAACATGACCGTGCATGACATCATGGCAAAAACCTTGGTGACCTGCACCAGCGAGGACAGTCTAGAACATGCGATGGATTTGATGACGCGTAATCCAACCAAACAACGTATTCGTCATTTACCAGTTATCGACAATGGCAAGCTCATTGGCTTGATTTCCATAGGCGATATCGTGCATGCGTTACTGACCAAGACGGAATTTGAAAACAAGTTACTGAAGAATTACATCAAGCACTGGCCGGACGAAGAAAGCGCCTAGCGCATTTGTCAGTGTCGCTGAGTCGTTGATTGATGCGGCTCGGTTGGAGGAATAGCGTCGTTGTTGTGAATAATTTGTAAATTGTTAACTTTACCAAAATCCATTAAAAAGT
>JACQEQ010000005.1 GCA_016200445.1 Gammaproteobacteria bacterium
GTGTTTGAAATCGAATACGCTGCGATTGCGGTTGCCGCCGCGCGTGGCTATCGCGAAATTTCACGCTTCCCCTCGATTCGCCGCGACATCGCGGTCGTGCTGGGCGAGGCTGTGGCATACGCGGAAGTCGAGCAACGTATTCGCGCCGCCGCCTCCGGCTTATTAACGCACTTACAACTCTTCGACGTATATAAGGGCAAAGGCATTGAATCCGGTAGTAAAAGTCTGGCGCTGGGCTTGACCTTCCAAACGCTTGAACGCACACTCAGTGACGGCGATGTGGACAGTGCTTTACATCAAATTCTCACTGCGCTCGCACAACATTTCGGGGCAAAACTTAGGAGTTAACGATGACGCTCACTAAGGCGGAACTGGCTGAAAAACTCTACGAAGAATTAGGTCTTAACAAGCGTGAAGCAAAAGAAATCGTCGAAATATTTTTTGAAGAAATCCGCAACGCGTTGGAGACTGGCCGACAGGTGAAGTTGTCCGGATTCGGTAACTTCGATTTGCGCGACAAGAAGCAACGCCCCGGCCGCAACCCAAAAACCGGCGAAGAAATTCCCATCACCGCGCGCCGCGTGGTGACGTTTCGCCCCGGTCAAAAACTGAAAGCGCGAGTCGAAGCCTATGCTGGAAGCCGCGAACAACAGTGAGTTGCCGCCCATTCCGGGCAAACGCTATTTCACTATCGGCGAAGTCGGCGATCTGTGTGGCGTCAAGGCGCATGTGTTGCGCTATTGGGAGCAGGAATTTCCGCAGCTCAAGCCCGTCAAGCGACGTGGCAATCGCCGTTACTATCAGCGCCACGATGTCATGCTGGTGCGCCAGATACGAGGGTTACTTTATCAACAAGGCTTCACCATCGGCGGGGCACGCCAAAAACTTTCTGGCGAATCGGCCAAGGACGACGTGAATCACAGCAAGCAAGTGATTAAACAAACGCTGGTCGAACTAGAACAAGTCCTCGAACTGCTCAAACGTTGAATTCACTTTGCAGCCGTAAACATTGGCGGTTATCATAGCCGCCTGCTTTTTTAGAAGTCATTCGGGGCGTAGCGCAGCCTGGTAGCGCACCTCCTTGGGGTGGAGGTGGTCGCAGGTTCAAATCCTGTCGCCCAGACCAAATTTCAAACACTCAGCACCCAAGCTACGACTGGTTTTCTACTGCATCGAGCAACTTATCCGTCTGTAGCTACATTTCAAATTACTGGCAGCAGCCTGATAATAATTCGCACCTCGGTAATAAAAAACCCGCTGTCACGCGGGTTTGTAGTTGCTTATGGACTGCTTTGGATACTCAATTGGTGGGGCGGCGACTACCGAACAAGCCGCAATACCTCATGAATGCTGGACCTCGTTGATTTTATAAATCGGTGTTATCCCAAAAGTTACCTCTACCTTTGGAGGATTACCACTGATGAAAACGCTACGTGATCCGAAACGGAAACCCACCCACCCCGGCGTGATGCTCCGGGAAGATGTATTGCCCGCGTTGAATATGACCCAAGCGGAACTGGCGCGACGCTTGGGCGTGAGCCGCTTGAGCGTGTCCGAATTGCTTCACGAAAAGCGCGCGCTTTCGCCCGATATGGCGATCAGGATTGCCACGCTCACCAACACCACGCCGGAAAGCTGGTTGCGTATGCAGCAAGCGCTGGACCTTTGGGAATTGAAGCAGCAGCCAAAACGCTACCGGCATATTGAGCCGGTAGCGGCGTAACTCAGACGAAAGCACCGTGTGTTGACAGGCGGCGGTTACCTTGGGTAGCGGTGGAACAAATGCTGGTTGTTGGAGCCCGACGACGAAATTGTAGGTCGGGTTACGCTGCGCTAACCCGACGGGCCACGGGAGAAACGAATCAAGACGTTGGGTTACGCGATAAAGCCGCTAACCAATCTACAGGGCTACATCAACCTCCGATATTGACCGGACCAGCAATGGGTCGGAAAGAAGCGTGAGTTTGGTCCGACGCGGCGGCTCGGCGCGTCGAGCTGATCCGTGTGCTAGGCTTTCCACAACATAAAAATGAAAACATCGGGGACTACGCGGTTGACTCGACCAGAACAACAAGACCGAAAACAGCACGACGCGGGATCGGCGGATCGATCCAGACCGCACATGGTGCGTGCCCCTATCTTTTGCAGCCGGAACAACTAAAAGCATGAACCCAATTCGCGCGTTTGTAGGCCACAGTTTTTCTGAAGACGACGCTGTTGTCGTCGGTAAGTTTACAAAATACCTAGATCAACTCGCCGAGCTTCACCAAAATTTCTCTTGGGAACATGCGGAATCTGCTGAACCGAGGGTTATTGATGAAAAGGTTCTGCGATTGTTTTCAGGTAAGAATCTCTTCATTGGTATTTGTACAAAGAATGAACGCGTTATCGCCCATAGCTCGTTAACAAATTCATTTTTTTTGCCCCGTAAACTGAATGCCAAGGAAGAAGACTTCGGTTGGAAGACATCTGACTGGATCATTCAAGAAATCGGCCTCGCAGTGGGGCGCGACCTCCACCTCATACTTCTCGTTGAGCAAGGAGTTAGGTCGCCCGGTGGACTACAGGGAAATATGGAGCGTATTGAATTTGAACGAGATGCGCCGGAGAAAATCTTCGGCAAGCTTGTTGAAATGATCTCAGCCCTGAGTCCGAAGGTATCGGTAGCTACTATGGGTGAGGTTGAGTCGAAAGCAGCATTGCCCGATGACAAGGATACAAAGCAAGTGGCAGCGGGCGATGATTGGAAGACTCCTAAGCCAGAGTGGAAGAGGGCTGACTATGAATTCGCATTAATGCTTTTCGTTTCATCGGATGATACCGCAGGGGCAAAATCCATAAGTGACCAATATTTTCAGACTGAATCGGGGAAACAGCCACAGAGTAGGAAATCCTGGGAAGCGTATACGGAGTATTTGAATTTGGCTCACGGGAAAGGTGGTTCGCTTGCGCAATTAACAAAACTTGCGGCTGATGACGAAGGCGACAGCGAGATATCTACGTACTTGGCACGTATCTATGAAAAGTATGAGGACTTCGGAAAAGCAGCGGTGACGTATACGAAGGCGGCGGGTTTGGCTGGAGACATTTCTGATGAACTCCAGCTACTCGGAAAAGCTGCATGCGCTCATCAGTTGGATGGTAATAAGGCCGATGCAGTCGCACTTATCGCGCGGATAAAGTCGATGAGTGCTGATGCTGGCGAGGGAGAGGCGGAGGTTCTGCAAGCAGAACGAAAGCTAGCTGAGATTGCACACGAGGATGAAATACTAATCGCAACTATGGAACGGCTGCTTGACCTAGATCCTACCGACATGGACACACGTTTCGCTCTCGCCTACAAATACGCAAATCAGGGGAGTAACGAACTAGCGGCCTTGCACTATGCAAGAATTCCCTCTGCAGAGCGGTCAGCCTTTGCCTGGAATAACTTGGGTGTAGCCTTTGATCAGATCGGACTTCCAGCAAAGTCAGTCGATGCATATCGCAAGTCGGAGAAGATGGGGGAAACGCTTGCTATGAGCAACCTCGCAAATAAGCTCATTGAGGCTGGATTTTTGTCTGAAGCTCAAACGATTTGTGATGAGGCACTTAAACTCAAAGACATTCACAAAAATGTTGGTAGCACTCTCGGCCGGTTAAGGGGGTTACCGGAAGATGAGGACAAGAAAGAGGCGGAAGCCCAAAAAAAAGCAAAACCATTAAGTGAGTTTTATAAAGAGTTCGGCCGAGGTGTGGCAAGGCCAATGCCAACAAACCTCGCAAACCGCTGGCAGGGACCGGACTGTATTTTGGATATTGTCTTTGCA
>JACQEQ010000390.1 GCA_016200445.1 Gammaproteobacteria bacterium
CGTATGTCGTGACGCGCTTCACCGGAGGCTTCAACTGTTTCGTCGCCTCCACCGTTGCTCCGGTTGCTTCCGGCTGGAGCACTGGCCGGGTGGGGCTTGCACCCACTGGAAAACGCCGCCTTTTCACGGCGCACGCCAAGACCGGACCTTCATAGAATTCCGAAGAAGCGGACATTGAGGCGGTGCTTTTTTCTACACCGTCAACGAATAAGCTCAGGCGCGCCTTTTTTTGCGTCGCCTGGAGCGCCTTGTGGGCGACAGTGTGCGCACTGTGGTCTGTGTCAGTCGGGCCACAGATTTTGTATGACGTTACATTGAAGTGCATTTGAATTCGCCAAGATCTGTCCTGCAATTCCTCTATCCGCTAATTGGTCTCGTACTCCCTTCAACAGAAGTTTTCCATGGACAGCAGTCGAGTCAGGGCCCGTCATTGCGTTAGTACATTCAACGCTTATAGCGCCGGCGTTCACTTGCTGGCCAGCCTTCTTAGCATTCTCAATTCTTGTGTTTACATATTTTTCAATGAGACTGTTCCGCCTAGTGTCATATGCCGAATTCAGAATCTCACGAGCTGTTTCAAGCGGTATTCCACAGGCATCGGAGATGTGGGCATCTCTGATGAAATATGATTCAAGATCATTTCCAGATGGAACGAATACTTTCACATTCATCGCATCAAACCTTTGACGATATGCATCAAGAATGGCTTCATCAGAAAAGTCACGGTCGCGGTGGATAGCGAATCTCGCATTCGGGTTATTCTTCCGCAAATGATTGATAAGTGCGATGGCAGTTCCAATCTGCGTACAACCGGAGTACGAAACAATTTCACAATCCTCTAAATCGTAATCGTTCGATTCCAGAAATATCTCAAATAGCTGTTTGTTGCTATCTTCAGTCAGGAAGATGATTGAGGGGTTACCTATTCGTTCACCAACATTTAGTGCACCAATTTCCATAAGCGCGCGTAGCTCGTAGTTTTCACTGACCACTTCTGCGGCACCGCTTTTCAGCCAGACGAGATTTGCGTTGTCAATTAGCGCCTCGACCAGATGTTTGCTATGAGTCGAGATAATCACGCATAGTCCCGCCGCTGATGCTTCGATGAGCTCCTTAGCAAGCTGCTTCTGATTGTTTGGGTGTAAGTGACTATCTGGTTCATCTAGCAAAAGAACCTTTGGTCCAAAGAGATTGATGTAGGAGAAGATTTGGATTGCTTGAAGAACCCCAGTGCCACACGTGTCGACTGGATAAACGATTCCATCCGGTTTCTCAACAGTGCAGGAGATTGTTTCGTCAACATCTGGATCAAAATTAACAGCGATCTTATATCCAGGGAATATTCGGGTAATCTGCTGTTGGAACCTGTTCCACTTTTCGGTTTGAGCGCTTAGCTGCAGGAGGATGTTGCGAAACACCGAGTTTGAGTCTCCTTTCGCTGCCGCCTTTCTGACAACGATATTTGTTTCAAACTCCTCTTCAGAAGGGACACCAGCAAGACCTGTTACAAGCGAACAGTAGGGCTCCTTAATTGACTGCAATCGTTGCCCGAGAGTTTCTCCAACAAGCTCCAGCAGAATGTTTTTATTGCGGCCCTTGCGTACAGTAATTTTTGTTTCTTCGCCATCAACTCGATACGTTACGCGGATTGCTTCACCTTCTGATTCTCTGAGCTTCCTGTTTCTTGCTAGAGAAAGCACGTCCTTAATAGGAGAGTAAACGAGGTCACTTTGACCGATCGATGTTGAGAGACGGCCCCCGGACCAAGCGCCGGTCTGTAATGCTGAAGTCTGGGCAACCGAAACGCCAAATTGAATCGCCTGAAGAACCGAGCTCTTGCCTGCATTGTTCCCACCGACGAGCAAAGTAATTCCATTTGCGGAAAAATGGAAGGTATCGATATTCTTGAATCGTTCAATTAAGAATTCCATGTGCCAAGCCCTTATAGCTTCTTTCGTGACGCCCAACGCCAAGCTAACCTGCGAGCTACGAGGCGCGAAGCGCCGACGTAACGAGTCAGGTTGAGCGACGTGTGTACGCCCAGCATGGGCATGAACTTATGGGGTGAAAGTCCCCTGTCGGAGGATTCAACGTTGACCATGTTGTTGACGTCCATAACGACTAGCCGAAGGCAAGGGCGATGCTGCGAAGTATTGTCCAAAGGAAGCCTAAGTGCAAAACGACGAGCCGACGAACAGAAATCGGATACAAGGCTGAGCCACAGGGTCGAGTGGGCACCAGACCACGAAGGCCACGAATTCGCGCGGTACAGTAAATCCGGCGGTGGTGTCGTGACAGTTCATGTTCTTATCAGGGGAGATCTGTTCAACGAGCGGTGTAACGCGACGGGAGTCGGACTGGGGGCCAGCGCGAAAGTGCTGGAACATCCACCGAACCCTAAGGCGAAAACACAGCGCGAAGTGTGGCAACGCATGACGTGATTGAACAGAAGTCAGCAGACGGCGTAGTAGCCAAACGCCCACAGTAATCCTAGAAACGGCAGTTGAACGGCCTGCGGAGCGCGACACGTTGGGTGCAGGGCAAGGCGCAACGAGCGAGGAATAGCGAGCTATTCCGACGAGTTGCAACGCAGCCATGTACACAACGGGGCGTGCTGCGCAGGTCGTAGCGAGCCTCACCCACAGGGTGAAGCCTGTTGAAACCGTAAACCTCAACTGTCACATACACTTGCTTATGCCTTGCAGCGGTCAACTGCCGTTTCTAGGGTAATGCGTGGGACAGGGTGAAGGCCTGAACCATTGTCAGAGAGGAGCCGTACTTAGCTCGATCGTTGCGTTGCGTGTGATAAACGGGAAGTCACGACTTGGCGCTAAGAATACGTAACCGGCTTTGGGGCGAGCGTTGCTTGCTCTAAACATCAATGGAACCGCCCACTGCGGACCCGCACGGTGGGGTGGTGTGGGGGCTGGGGGTTAGAGACCCCCGGCTACCCGATTAGGCATCGGACTCTTCCTCTTCGGAAAATAGGTACCTAAGGATTCGTTCCGGCCCATTTAGGAATTCCTTGGTGACCAGATAGTGATCTGTTTCTCTGTATGCGACTTCCCGAATTCCCGCGTCCTCGAACTGGTACAGCGTGGCGCCCGGATAGGCTAGAAGAATAGGAGAGTGTGTGGCAATCAGGAACTGAGCGTGCCGCGGGACCTCAAGCTCATGAACGATCCTCAAGAAGGCTAGCTGTCGTTGGGGTGACAGGGCGGCTTCCGGCTCGTCGAGAATATATAAGCCGTGTTCAAACCGGTTCTGGAACAGCGCCAGGAATGACTCGCCGTGCGATTGGTGATGAAGTGACTTGCCACCGTAAGCTGTAAAGTCGGAGACGCCGTCCAGATAGCTTGCGAAGTTGTAGAAACTTTCCGCCCGCATGAAGAACCCTTCAGTCATTTTGGGCATCCAGGAGAGCTTCAGGGCTTGCGCCAGTTCCGAGCGGTCTTCTCTCGCCTCCCGATAATGGTCCCGGTTTCCTCCTTCTGGATTAAAACCGCAGATTTCGGCTAGTGCCTCAAGAAGCGTAGATTTTCCGCTCCCATTCTCACCGACAAAAAATGTTACCGGCGTTGGCAATTCGAGGGCAATCCCGCAACTGAACGCTGGGATGCTGAATGGGAATTGGCGTCCATTCATCCGTTCGGGATCGCTCCGAATGCTCCTTAGATACGGCGCCCCCAAGCTCGAAGAAGTCTTTTTCGGAGATTTCCGAGATGCCATGACTAGCTTCCGATGCCTAACGATTGAGGTGTGCCGCGCCGGCCACAAAAGTATCAGGAAACATGGCGCGCTGTCTCCGGCGTCGGCACGAGCGAATTGTTAGCCATCGACGTTACCTTTTGACGCAAAAGCAACCAATTGCTCGGTTGTAAATTGTCTTTTGCCTTCAGACAAAGCGCTAAGAACCGAAAGCATCCAGGCAGCCCCGGCCCTCTTAAACTGTAACGTCAGCTCTTCTCTGTCTGGTGACTCAAAGAACTCTTTTGGTGTGAATTCATAATAGAGCTCGTTGAATGAGGAGCCATACGCAACCTCAAAATAATGCTTGTTGCCCTCGGCCCGATGTGCGATCTCGAACGACGGGAATTGCGGCGGGCTTGATATGAGTACGGTGCCTTTCATGATGGCTAACTAGTGATATACGGACCCGACGGTCCATATTTGCAGGATTCGTGAAACCTGATGAATTTGAATTTTCATTCGTATTTTCCAGAGCTTACGGCTGAGGCGAACTTTTGACAACGGGAGTAAGTACGGACCCGCACTTTCCGGCGCAGTTCAGCGAGCACGCACACGATTCTGGCGAGTTAAGTCAAATTTTCAATGTCCGCTATCAGGTGCAAATTCGAAATGTTTTTTTTTGCGCCAACGACCGCTTAGGGTCGAAAGCGCCCTTCGGAAAAGACGCACGGTCTTAACGTTATTCTGCGCGAATGATTTGTGAATTGGATTGCCGCTTAGCCAAGCTAAAGTTGCCAGTCTACGGCCATGGTAAAGCGGTCAGTCTAGGCACGAAAAAATCTAAAAATAGTTACCTGAGCTACGCTGCTGCTTAGTAAAACCAAAGTAGCCAAACCGGCAAACATGTCCATACCTTTACCACCACGCAGCTGATACGTCCATACCTACACCACGCTCGTATCGGTGTCTTCGTAGTAGACGCGCACGGGGAAGAAGAATTCAGTCATGCGGACGCAATATTAACTTTCGCCGCCGAACAAACTCAGCGACTCGTGCAGCGCACCGGGCGGCGGCGGGACGAGACCGAAATGTAAGTACGCGCTCTTGGTTGCGACGCGGCCGCGCGGCGTACGCATCATGAAGCCTTGTTGAATCAGAAACGGTTCAAGCACGTCTTCGATGGTGCCGCGTTCCTCGCCGATGGCGGCGGCAATGCTGTCGACGCCCACCGGGCCGCCGTCGAACTTTTCGATGATCGCGAGCAGCAGCTTGCGATCCATCATGTCGAAGCCGTTGACGTCCACGTCGAGCAGATCGAGCGCGCGACCCGCCACGGCCAAATCTATGCTGCCTTTAGCTTTGACTTGCGCGTAGTCGCGCACCCGGCGCAACAGACGGTTAGCGATGCGCGGCGTGCCGCGTGCGCGGCGTGCGATTTCTTTTGCACCCGCAGCATCCATCTCGATGCCCATGATGCGCGCCGAGCGCTGCGCGATGGTGGTTAAATCCGCCGCGCTATAAAACTCCAAGCGTTGCACGATTCCAAAGCGGTCGCGCAGCGGCGAGGTGAGCAAGCCCGCGCGCGTGGTCGCGCCCACCAGCGTGAACGGCGGCAAATCCAGCTTGATGGAACGCGCCGCCGGACCTTCGCCGATTAAAATGTCAAGCTGGTAATCTTCGAGTGCCGGGTAGAGAATTTCTTCCACCACCGGACTCAAGCGGTGAATCTCGTCGATGAACAACACGTCTTTCGCTTCGAGGTTGGTCAGTAACGCGGCGAGATCGCCCGGCCGCTCCAGCACCGGCCCGGAGGTGGAGCGGATATTCACGCCCATTTCCTGCGCGATGATGTTGGCTAGGGTGGTTTTGCCCAAGCCCGGCGGGCCGAAAATCAGCACGTGGTCGAGCGCCTCACTGCGCCCGCGTGCCGCTGCAATGAAGATTTCCATCTGCTCGCACACCGACGGCTGCCCCACGTAGTCGGCTAAGCGCCGCGGGCGAATGGCGCGATCCAACGCATCCTCTTCGCGGATTTGTACGGGTGCAATCAGGCGGTCGGTTTCGATCATGGTGCGGAGGATTCTACTTCACCATCGTCTGGAGCGCTGCGCGAATAATTTTTTCGCTGCTCAGATCGGCGGCGTCCACCGTATTTACCATACGGCTGGCTTCCGGCGGTGAGTAACCCAACGAGATCAGCGCTTCGATGGCGTCTTTCATCGCGTGGCTTTTGCCGATTGGCAAGCCTGGTGTTTTGCCCGGCAATTCGGCTGAGTTACCGCCATCCAGGCTGGCGACACGGTCGCGCATTTCGATCAACAAGCGTTCGGCGGTTTTTTTGCCAATACCCGGCACGCGTACCAATTGCGCAGCGTCGTTGTTGCGCACGCAGCGCACGAAATCATCCACCGCCATGCCAGATAAAATCGCCAACGCCACTTTGGGGCCGACACCGCTGACCTTGAGCAAGGTGCGAAATAACTGCCGCTCGGCGTCGCTTGCAAAACCATACAGCAGCTGTGCGTCTTCGCGTACCACTAAGTGGGTGTGTAATGTCACGCTCGCACCCGTTTCGGGCAACTGGTAGAAGGTGCTCATTGGCGCAGACAGCTCGTAGCCAACGCCATGCACATCAAGTAACAACTCGGGTGGTTTTTTACTCAACAGGATTCCGTGCAGACGACCGATCAACGTGATAACCCTCGTAACATCATGACCCTGCTCCTATGCGTTGTTCGGCCTGTGCAATCAGACGTACTGTTTGCCGCGTATGTGCATGACACATCGCCACAGCCAGCGCATCGGCTGAATCGGGTGTCGGCACGTCAGGTAGTTTGAGCAATACCCGCACCATATGCTGCATCTGATTTTTTGCCGCATGGCCTTTACCGACGATTGCTTGTTTAATTTGCGTTGCCGCATATTCGGTGACCGGGAACCCCGGCAATAATGCCGCGCACAGCGCCGCGCCGCGTGCCTGGCCGAGCTTTAAAGCGGCATCCGCATTGCGATGCATAAATACTTTTTCGATGGCGATTTCCTGCGGCTCGTAAGTGGCGACAATTTCCTGTATGCCCAAAAATATCGAGCGCAAACGCTGGGGCCAGTCTTCTTTATCGACGCGCACAATGCCGCTGGCGACATAGCTCATGCGCCGGCCTTCTACTGCGATAATGCCGTAGCCGGTAATGCGCGAGCCCGGATCAATGCCAAGGATGCGAATCACGTAACGTGAGACCCAATGCTAACAGCGGGACTGAACACTTTGATTTCTATAGTTTGCACGCCGTACCAATCCTCATTGTTCAGAGTTAAATCGTCGCGACGCGGAAAGTGTAGCACCGCCCTCGTGATGTGTGACTCAGCGTCATCGACACACCTTCAATTATAGAAAATGAGAATTTCGATCTATTGAAAAATCTTTGCCATTGAAATTCTTTTTTGTATTGTGCAATTTCACTAGACCTGTAAAAATTTGTGTATTAAGTCACGCAATGACACGTTGACTAATGCCATTGTGTCTCCTAACCGTCGTGCTTTAAAAAAACAACCATGGATAACATCCTTTAAACACAGGAGCTGTAGCTGGTGCTATGAATATCTACCCCACGTTGTTTGTTTTCTCGTGCTTGGTTGTTTCGACATTGCCTGCAGCTGAAGTAAATTCCGTTGCTGAAGATTACATCTGGCAGGAACGTTATAAGGGACGAATGGAGCTTGCTCGCGGCGGCGACGCCGAGGCGCAATTCAACATCGGCGAGATGTTTGAAAAAGGCAGCGGTGTTCACGCCGATCTGATAAAAGCGTTCACCTGGTATGAACAAGCCGCGAACCAAAATCACCAAAAGGCACAATTTAAAGTCGCCTACATGTATTACCGTGGCGATGGTGTCACTGCAAACCCTGCCAAAGCATTTCAACTAATGATCCCGCTCGCGAAATACGGGTATGTGCGTGCCCAGTATTATCTCGCCTTGATGTACGAAACCGGAGCGGGGACAACTCGGAATATGGAACAAGCCCAACTCTGGTATAGCCGGGCTGCGGTGGGTGGTTATGCACCGGCCGAACAAGCACTCGCCGATAATAAGCGCTTCCCCATCCAGCAGCGCGCACCGCTTGAAATTGCACGTACTGAACAGGCCAATACTCCGTCAAAAACCGCTTCGAACATTAAGTCACCCGCGCCTGCAGATACCCGGCTGACGGAAAATATTCCTTCGAATTTAAGTTCGCCGATAACCAAAAACGACCCCATCGCTACCGCGCTGCGCAATGAGGCGGCGCGCGGCGCGCAAATCGCTCTGGGGCTAAACGCTAGCAATATGATTCACATCCCCATGCCGCCATCCACTGCGGTTGCCGGTTTGCAGCCTATCATCCAAATGCAGCCAACCACGTATTCCATACTTGCAAATGGTAATTGGGTGTCGCAACTAAATATGCCGGTCGAATTTTTGCCGTCAAAGCTAACCACCTGCGAACCGAGCAATGAAACCGCTATCGAGTGCACTTCAAAGGAGTTAGTCAGAGCGATTGGCGATTCTGAAATCGGTTATCTGACACAAGCAACCGTGTATGCGGTACAGCCCAGCGGCGAATTCAAAGTGACCTACCGCAATAACATTGTAAAGATCAACCGGCGCCGCGAAAGTAAAACCGCAACCGAACCCGTTGGCATCAAACTCGGCTTGCAAGACACCGAACACCATTTGGAATGCAAATTGGAAAACGAGTGGAGCATACAATGCGTGAAAAACCAAACACAGAAAATAACGCTTACCAAACAAACCGCAGAATTAAAAAATTAAACAAACAATATACGTAACAACCTGACCCGTTTACCCGTGCTCGGCACTCCCCTCTTCTGCGGCAAATGAAGTGCGCACGATTTCCGAAAGGGAATGCGCGTGCATTTTTTCCATAATTTTGGCCCGGTGCGCTTCCACCGTGCGGTTACTGATACCGAGGTCCGAAGCGATAATTTTATTGCGTTTACCTTGAATAAGCAGCTCCATCACTTCACGCTCGCGCGGGGTGAGGCTGGCAATACGGGTCACAGCTTCCACATGCTGGCGTTGCTCCTTCCGAATTTCGACATCGTGCGCGACGCATTGCTTTACTC
>JACQEQ010000379.1 GCA_016200445.1 Gammaproteobacteria bacterium
GATACCTTCCTGGGCGGCGAAGATTTCGACAAACGCGTGATCGATTATCTGGTGGATGATTTCAAAAAATCTTCGGGTATCAATCTGGCCAACGATCCGCTGGCGTTACAGCGTTTAAAAGAAGCTGCGGAAAAAGCCAAGATCGAGTTGTCGACCAGTCAGCAGACCGATATCAATCTGCCGTATGTCACAGCCGATGCCAGCGGTCCCAAACATTTAAATCTCAAACTGACGCGCTCCAAACTGGAAGCGCTGGTGGAGGACTTAATTCAACGCACCTTGCCGCCGTGCAAGATGGCGTTGAAAGACGCCGGTGTGTCGGTGTCGGATATTAACGAAGTCATTTTAGTCGGCGGCCAGACCCGCATGCCCAAAGTGCAGGAGCTGGTGCGCGAGCTGTTCGGCAAAGAGCCACGTAAAGACGTTAATCCGGACGAGGCCGTCGCTGTCGGTGCGGCGATTCAAGCCGGCGTGTTGGCGGGTGAAGTCAAAGACGTGCTGCTGCTCGACGTGACGCCGTTGTCACTGGGCATTGAGACCTTGGGCGGTGTGATGACCAAACTCATCGAGAAAAACACTACCATTCCAACCAAGGCGACGCAGGTGTTTTCAACCGCCGAAGATCATCAATCCGCCGTAACCGTGCATGTATTGCAGGGCGAGCGCGAAATGGCTTCGGCCAATAAATCGCTGGGCCGGTTTGATTTAGGCGACATTCCGCCCGCGCCGCGCGGCGTGCCGCAGATTGAAGTCGCCTTCGACATCGACGCCAACGGTATCTTGAATGTGTCGGCGCGCGATAAAGCCACCGGCAAAAAACAATCCATCGCCATCAAGGCGTCGAGCGGCTTGTCGGAGGACGACATCAAGCGCATGGTGGCCGACGCCGAGGCGCACCGCGATGAAGACCGTAAATTTCATGAGCTGGTCGATACGCGTAACAAAGCTGAAGCACTCATTCATGCGACCACCAAATCGATGGGCGAGTTGGGCGCCAAGCTGGAAGCAGCTGAAAAACAAAGCATCGATGCTGCCATCAGTGCGTTGAAAGACGCATTAAAAGGCGACGACAAGGCGGCGATTGAAGCACGTACCGCGACCTTGGGCGCGGCATCTTCCAAGATGGCTGAACGTCTCTACGCGCAAAAGGACCAAGGCACGCAGGCGCCAGATAGTGATACAGGTAACAAAGCTGCCGGTGGCGGCGGTGCAGATGCGAAAGACAACGTCGTGGACGCCGAGTTCGAAGAGGTTAAAGACGAGAAAAAATAACGCGCTGCTCCGCTTGTTAGCGGAGCCCGCAGAAACTACTCGCTGGCGCGGCAAAGTCCGCGCCTCGTTTTTATCTCCAGGGATGGAGTGTATGCCGCGAGAGCGCAGGGATGCGCATAGCGGCGAATCTCCAGGAGTATGCCGCGAGAGCGGAGGCATCCTTGGCGTTACGCGACATTCGCACCTCCCTGTGCAGTACAGGTACGCGAAGCCGCAACTAACTCATAAACTACGACAGCACACGCTATGGCCAAGCCAGACTTTTATGAAATCCTCGGGGTCGCACGCAATGCGAGCGAAGCCGAATTAAAAAAAGCCTATCGCCGCTTGGCGATGAAATACCACCCTGACCGCAATCCGGGCGACAAACCTTCGGAAGAAAAATTTAAAGAAGCCAAAGAAGCCTACGAAGTGCTGACCGATGCCCGCAAGCGCGCCGCGTACGATCAGTTCGGTCACGCCGGCGTCGACCCGGGCGCAGCAGCGGGAGCGGGGGGTGCGGGCTTCGGTGCGAACGCAAGTTTCAGTGATGTCTTTGGCGAAGTGTTCGGCGATATTTTTGGCGGCGCGCGCCAGGGCGGCGGTGCGCGTGCGCATCGCGGTGCGGATTTACGCTACAACCTGGAGTTGAGTCTGGAAGACGCCGTGCGCGGATCAACGGTCAAGATTCGCGTACCGACCCACGTTGCCTGCAAAACCTGCGGTGGGAGCGGTGCGAAAAAAGGGACCAGCCCCACCACCTGTTCCACCTGCGGCGGCCACGGCCAGGTGCGTATGCAGCAAGGCTTTTTCTCGTTACAGCAAACTTGCCCGCGGTGTCGCGGCAGCGGCACGGTGATTACCGACCCGTGCCCGACCTGTCATGGTGAAGGCCGTTCCGAAGAACAAAAAACCTTGTCGGTAAAAATTCCCGCAGGTGTCGACACCGGCGACCGTATTCGTTTGGCCGGAGAAGGCGAGGTCGGGCAAATGGGCGGCCCGCCCGGCGATTTGTATGTGCAAATTTCCGTATTGGACCACGCGTTATTCGTGCGCGACGGGTCGGATCTTTACTGCGAAGTGCCGATTGATTTAACGACCGCTGCATTGGGTGGCGAGCTTGACGTGCCAACGCTTGACGGACGCGTGAAGTTGAAAATTCCGCCTGAAACCCAAACCGGTAAAGTATTTCGCATGCGCGGCAAAGGTGTGCAGTCGGTGCGCGGTGGAGCAACCGGCGATTTGTTATGTAAAGTTGCGGTCGAAACGCCGGTGAATTTAACCAGCAAACAAAAAGACTTGCTGCGTGAGTTCGATCAGTCAGTGCGCAGCGCCGGCGGCAAACACAGCCCCCGCACCACAACGTGGCTCGACGGCGTGAAAAAATTTTTCGACGATATGAAGCCGTGATGAAGGACGGTGTCGCAGGTGACCAAGGGTTGTGTCAGCGCAGGAGAACGCCAAGTGAGATCACAACATTATTACCGGATACTTTTACTACCCTTGTTCATTGGGTTGCTTGAGTTAGGTTCCGCACATGCTGAAGACAAGCCCGAGCTCGATTTAAAATTCCCCGGTGAAGCGCCCGCGCACCGCGTCGTGTATCAGCTCAATAAGGCCGATCCGGTGTATCAAGAGCATATTTTATTTTCGGTCGGCGCGATGGTGCGCAAATATGGCGACAACATCAAAGTCGTCGTTGTCGCCATCGGTCCCGGCATTCACACTTTGGCGAAAAAACCCAAGCGTCCGGTCAGCGAAGAAATCAAACAACGCATCCGCAGCCTGAACGAATACGGCGTCGAATTTCACGCCTGCGGCAACACCATGAAAACCCAAGGCTGGAAAGACGAAGACATGTTGTCGCTGGCCAAGGTCGTGGAAGTCGGCGCGTCGGACTTAATGGAATTGCAGGAACAGGGTTACAGTTACATCAGCTGGTAGTACTCAGTAATTGCCAGGAATAAAGCACATGACCAACCCCACCCGTATCGCTATCGCCGGAGTTGCC
>JACQEQ010000380.1 GCA_016200445.1 Gammaproteobacteria bacterium
CTATTCGGTAGAACCCATACCTTCGAACGCATCGCAATACTCAACACCCCCACCGACATGGCGGCGCGTGAGTAGATCGCCTAAAGTACAGCGCGGCTTGTACAAAATTAAAAACGACACGCTCCAAACTCGATCCTCACACACGACATCCTAAACTGGACGCGAGCGAGCGATAGCCAATGAAGTTAAAGTTCATTCGAGATGAACATGACCCACTTCACAGCAACAAACCAACGGCGAGCAACTCATGACTAAAGTTCATGTAACCGCTACACGAGACCACTTGGCATCCCTGATAGCCGCCAAGCCGTTGGCCGCTTTGGCGGAACTTGTCTGGAACGGATTTGATGCCGGTACCGATCAAGTCCGAGTCTTTCTCGAATTTAATGCAATGAGTGGAATCCAGACGATTCGTGTCCGCGACTACGGCGACGGAATCGATTGCTCGAAGGTGGAAACTTTATTCGGAAGTCTTGGCGATTCGTGGAAGAAAAACAGTGATCGCCAAAATGGTCGGGCGCTCCATGGCAAAAATGGCAAGGGGCGGTTCAAGGCGTTCGCACTTGGGGAGCGCTCAAACGCTCGACGATTTCGAAACGTCAGATCTCGTAGAGGTGAGCAACGTCCCGGTTGGAACCGAGGTTGTCGTCGACAATTTGCTACGCGACTTCCATTCATTGCAAGAAGACTCGGCGCGCCTTGAGCTGGCAAAAGTTTTCGCGGCCTATCTAACGGAATATCCAGGGCTTCGGCTCGAATACAACGGTGTCGCCGTTGATCCAAAAAGTGTCCAAAGCCACCGGGGCGACTACCACTTGGGAGACGTGGAGCTAGGTGACGGGAGCAAAGCGGTTGTCGACGTTTCGATCATCGAATGGAGTATTCCGACGGAACGCGCCCTTCACTTGTGTGACGCAAACGGAATTGCGCTGCATGAACTTCTGGCCGGAACGAAAATTCGCGCTCCGGGATTTCACTTCACTGCCTATATCAAGTCGGATCACTTTCGGGAACTAGACAAGCTGAATCAGCTCGGACTTTCTGAAATGCACCCGGATGTACAAACCATTGTCAGGGTGGCGACGAGCAAAGTTAAAGAGCACTTCCGACGCCGCCTCGTTGAAGATCGGAGCAAAATCATCGAGCGGTGGAAGGAAGAACAAATTTATCCGTATGAAGACAGGCCGAATCTTGATCCTGTCGAGACCGCCGAACGACAGGTGTTCGATATTCTGGCGGTCAACGTCCAGAGTTACCTGCCGTCGTTCGACGACGCCGATATTAAATCCAAAAAATTTACTTTCCGGCTTCTCGCGCAAGCGATCCGCGAAAATCCAGAGTCGGTGCAAAAGATCATCGGCGAAGTTCTAGGCCTGAAGAAAGACGAGCAAGATGAGCTTGCCGAATTACTCCACAAGACGCCGCTTTCTTCGATCATCAGCTCGGCAAAGATAGTTGCTAATCGTCTTGATTTTCTAAACGGGCTGGAGAGCCTGCTGTTCGAGAAGGAAAGCAAAAAGAAGCTGCTTGAACGAGATCAGTTGCACAAAATCCTTGAAAATGAAGCGTGGCTATTTCATGAAGAATTTGCCCTTGCCGGTAGTGAACAACGTCTCGAACAAGTTCTAAATAAACATCTGGATAAACTTGGCAAGCGTGAAGATGATCCAGGCCCAGTTGTGGTTGGAGAAGATAGGACTGGTCGTGTTGATCTCCTTTTGCACAAGGCAAATCAGCCACGCACAGGTGAATATGACTATCTGATTGTCGAGCTGAAACGGCCATCACAGAAGATCAATTCTGCGGTTCTTCAGCAGATTGAAAGCTACGCAATGGCCGTTGCTAACGACGAACGATTTTCTGGTGTAAAGATTCATTGGACATTCGTCGCCATTTCCAATGAGTTCGATGACTATGCCAAGCGAAAAGCAAACCAGCGAAACCAACCAAGGGGGAAAATTTACGACGATGCTGAGCTGAATATTACGGTCTGGGCTAAAGAGTGGAGCGAGGTCATCAACGATGCCCGCGCTCGCTTACACTTCGTTAACAAGCAGCTCGCCTATGAAGCAGATCGAGATAGCGCGAAGGCATATCTGAAAAAGGCTCACGCCAAATTTATTCCGGACACCGCTCAGATGCGTGACGACGATGCGGTTGATGGCGAATGACCACCAAGCTCCCTATCAACCTTGCCGATCTGCTCCGCCAGCGCACGGTCGAAGGCGAGCGCATCGAGTACAAGGCGGGCTGGAATCCGGAGAGTGTGCTGCACACGATGTGCGCGTTTGCCAATGATTTTCATAATCTCGGCGGCGGCTACATTGTTATTGGCGTGGAAGAAAAGAACGGCCGTCCGGTGTTGCCGCCCAAGGGGGTCGATCCCGACAATTTGGATGCGATTCAGAAAGAGATTCTGAATCTGGGTCATCACGCGTTGCTGCCCAGCTATCACCCGCTGTCAACGTCGTATGTGGTGGAGGGAAAACCGGTGTTGATTCTGTAGATGCCCGGTGGCGAGACACGGCCCTATAAGGCCAAGGTCAGTCTCGCGAAAGACGCGAAGGAATGGGCGTATTACATTCGCAAGCAATCGAGCACCGTTCGAGCCAAGGGCGAAGACAAGCGCGAGTTGCTCGGCCTGGCGTCAACGGTTCCGTTCGATGATCGTTACAACCAAGCTGCGTCGCTGGGCGATCTGTCGCCCCGGTTGATTGAAGATTTTCTGCGCGAGGTGGGCAGCGATCTGGCAGACGACGTGCGCATGCTTTCGATTGAAGCGCTCGGGCGGCAAATGAATATCGTGGGTGGTCCGCCGGAGGCGCCGTTTCCGAAGAATGTCGGCCTGCTGTTTTTCAACGAAGCGCCGCAGCAGTTTTTTCCCGCGACGCAGATTGACGTGGTGTAGTTTCCGGAAGGTGCCGGGGGTAATCGTTTCGATGAGAAGATTTTTCGGGGCCCGCTGGCGCGTATGACGCGCGAGGCGCTCGATTTCATTCAACGCAACTATCTCAAAGAAACCGTCGTCAAGCATCCGAACCGGGCGGAAGCCGAGCGCTTCTGGAATTTTCCTTACGCGGCCATTGAAGAGGCCGTGGTGAATGCCGTGTATCACCGTTCCTATCAGGAGCGGGAGCCCATCGAAGTGCGTATTACGCAGAATGACTTGGTGGTGTTGAGTTTTCCGGGACCGGATCGGTCCATCCGCATGGAAGACCTGCGCGCCGGCAAAGCGGTGAGCCGCCGCTATCGCAATCGCCGCATCGGCGAATTCCTCAAGGAATTGGACCTCACCGAGGGGCGCTCCACCGGGATTCCAAAAATCTTGAAAGTGATGGCGGAGAACGGCTCGCCCGCGCCGGAATTCGAGAGCGACGATGATCGCATGTCGTTTCTGATTCGCTTGCCGGTTCATTCGCGGGCGAGCCGGCTCGCTACCGGGGAAGTGACCGGGGAAGTGCGACGTCTGCTGGATGTTCTTGCGGGGGAAATGCGGCGCCGCGAGCTTCAGGATGCACTGGGTCTGAAACATGAAGACCACTTCCGCGCAGCATACTTGGTCCCAGCCCTTGATGCTGGCCTGATCGAAATGACCATTCCGGACAAACCTAACAGCAGCAAGCAACGCTACCGGCTGACCGTTAAGGGCCAGAGGTTGGCGAAGGATGCCGGGGTGCGGCAATGAGTGAATACCTGGGATGATTTTGTGTGTCAGATTGCCGGGTAACGGCCAAGACTCAGTACATGTGCAAAGATGAACACGCTCGCAGTCAACGTGCGACCGCAGACATCATGATCGAATGTGATGGGGAGAGTATTGGTTCATGCGCCCGAATTTTACCCGCCACTTGGAGTTTGTTCCGGGTAAAGATGTTTTGGCTAAAACCGCGTACCGAATTCGAATCCTAACAAGTAGTAATAGTTGTCGTACTTGGCGATGGCGCCTTCGATGTTATTCAATGCGGTGTACAAGGCGCCGACGCTCACGCCCATGCGCATACTGCCGCCGATCGGAAAATTCAGGCCGATACGCGCTGCGCTCACGGTGCCGACTTGATGGTTATTGGCGCTGCCTCCCAACAGTTCGGCGCTGAGATACCAGGGCTCGCCATTTCTAGAGGTGTCATACCAGCGCAACGCCGGCCCGATCATCCAGTAATTTGCGCTCACATTCGACGCCGGACCGCTAAATGTCATGGCTAGGCGCCCAAGCTCGGCGGTGAGTCCGATGCGCGTGGTGTATTCTTGGATTCCGGTGGATAGCCGCAATCCTGCAAGTGTGCCTTGAGAGACGATGTCGCCGGAGAAGAGCGTGGATTGAAGGGTCAAGTCCCACCATTTTGGGCACTGCGCGAAACCGGCGTAGGCGTCGTAAAAATATTTGGTGCTGTATACGACTAAGGCGACCACGACAACGGCGCCGATCAGTACAAACATCACCACGGCGGCGTCGTTCCGGTCTGAGCCGCGCCCGACTTGACGCAACACATTGGTCGCAAGGTCAACCGAAGGTTCGGCTCCGCCCTCAGATTGCACGCCTGCGGGTGGCATACAATCATTGGTAGGCGCTGCGGCGGACGTTGGCCCAGGGAGCGAGGTGAGGTCGTCGGCATTACTTACCAAGTGCAGGCGAACGTCGCCCGCTTGGCTTGCGTTGCGCAAGTTACGCTCGGCCTGCGCGAAGGTGCGTGCGTCGACGGCAATAAACTGCGCACCTGGCAGCTGATCTTGCAAGGCCGCAATGGTAAGCGGCACGGCGCTGGACTGGCCCGCAGAGGTAGCGAAACTGTGTGTTGGCAAGGCTACGCATAGTAGTGCAACGACGTGTCCGGTAAGTGCTTGGCTCCAGTTCATAGACTCACTCCGTTCCCGCAATGCGGTGCGTGGTGTTATAACAATAAAGGCTAACTGCGATATTTTTCTTGTTAAAAATCTAACGACGGTATCAATAGCTCTGCCTCATTGCCGATATAGTTGCACACACTATGCGAACCAATACCAAACCAAAAGCCGCCAAACGCACGCCGCCGGTCCGGGCAGTAAAAAAACCGGCCGTCCCAACGACGCCGCGCGTGCTCATCATCGATGATTCGAAACTCGCACGCGCCGCGATTCGTATGGTGCTCGAAGGCGAATTCGAGGTGGTCGAGGCAGAAGACGGCGAACAAGGCTGGAAGGTGTTGCGCGGTGACGACCGGATTCGCGTCGTGATTACCGATGCCAATATGCCGGTGCTCGACGGCTACGGCCTGATCGAGCGCATCCGGCAACAACCCGAGGAATGGTTGCGTCGTATTCCAATCGTGATGGTCACCAGCGCCGAAGAAAAAGCCGCACGGGTGCGTGCACTCGAACTTGGCGTGACCGACTTTTTTAACAAGCCGGTGTACAAGACCGTATTTCTCGACAAGGTGCGCACCCACGTTCACCTGGGGCAGACCACGCGCAAGCTGATTGAAACTTCAACGGCGCTTGCCGACGAAGGCGCGATTGACCCGATTACCCACCTCAATAGTCAGCGCTATTTTCTGGAACGTATCGCGCAGGATCTGGCGTATGCAAAACGCCACTCGCAAAATTTGTCGTCCATCTTTCTTGAGATCGATCAATACGACGATTTCGTTCGTCAGCATGGCGACGACATGGCCGAGCACCTGCTGTGCTGGCTGGCGGAACAACTCAAGGAAACCGCGCGCACTGAAG
>JACQEQ010000397.1 GCA_016200445.1 Gammaproteobacteria bacterium
ATTTCACCACGGTAGTCGGTCGCGGCGACCCACAGGCGCAATACGTCGGCACCCAAGCCGTTCAATACTTTTTGGAGCCAGACGTCTTTGCCCTTGGACTTTGAAATCTTCAGCCCCTTGGCGTCGACCGTGAAGCCATGCGTTAACACCGCCTTGTACGGCGCTACGCCTTTGATCGCGACCGACGTAAGCAGCGCCGACTGAAACCAGCCACGATGTTGATCGGAACCTTCCAGATATAAATCCGCCGGAAACTGCAACTCGTTGCGCTGGTCGAGCACGCAGGCATGCGTCACGCCCGAGTCGAACCACACGTCGAGCGTGTCGGTGACTTTTCGATATTGGGCTGCATCAATGCCGAGTAATTCTTGCGCATCCAGTTCAAACCACGCATCGATACCGCGCTGCTCGACGCGCAGTGCAACTTCTTCCATCAATTGCGCTGTCTGCGGATGGAGTGCGCCACTCTGTGCATGCACGAACAGCGTCATCGGTACGCCCCAAGTGCGCTGTCTTGACACGCACCAGTCGGGGCGCTTGCCCACCATACCTTCGATGCGCGCTTGACCCCAATCGGGAATCCACTGCGTGCGCTCGATTTCGCGCAGCGCGTGATGGCGCAACTGACTTTGCTCCATGCTGATGAACCACTGCGGCGTGGCGCGAAAAATAATCGGCGTTTTGTGGCGCCAGCAATGCGGATAGCTGTGTTGAATTTTTTCCGCGTGCAGCAAGCGCCCGTTGCTTTTGAGCAACTCAACAATGGTGTCATTGGCCTGCCACACGTGTAACCCGGCGAACAATTCTGTTTGCGGCAAGAAGCAACCGTTGTCACCCACCGGGTTGTCAACCTTCAAGCCATAACGTTGCCCGGCTACATAGTCGTCTTGACCATGACCTGGCGCCGTATGCACCGCGCCGGTGCCGGCTTCGGTAGTCACGTGATCGCCGAGAATGATCGGGACTTCGCGTTTATAAAATGGGTGCGCGAGTTTTAACCCTTCCAGTGCCGCGCCGCGTGCATAGGCGACGACGCGGTAGTGTTCTACACCCCAGCGCAGCATAACGTCTTTAATCATTGGTTCGGCGACCAGCACGCGCTCATCGCCCGCTTGCACCACGGCGTAGTCAAACAACGGATTCAGTGCGACCGCTTGATTGGCAGGTAAGGTCCAGGGGGTGGTGGTCCAGATCACCACCGACAATGGACCTTCACCGTGTTTGCCTTCGACATGATGGCAGCGCTGCATTAGCGTGGCTTCATCGAGCACCGCAAAGCGCACGTCGATGGCCGGCGAGCTGCGATTTTCGTATTCGACTTCCGCTTCGGCCAGCGCCGAGCCGCAATCGACGCACCAGTGCACGGGCTTGACACCTTGGTGCAAATGGCCGTTGGCGATGACCCGCGCCTGCGCGCGGATGGTGTCGGCCTCGAATTTGAAATCCATGGTCAGGTACGGTTTGTTCCAATCGCCGAGCACACCCAGCCGTTTAAAGTCTTGACGTTGCCCCTCGACCTGCTTCATTGCGTAGTCGCGACAGGCTTGGCGAAACGCCGCCTTGTCGACTTTTACTCCAGCCTTGCCGATTTTCTTTTCCACCTGCAATTCAATCGGCAGGCCATGGCAGTCCCACCCCGGCACATAGGGTGCGTCCAGGCCGTTTAAACCTTGGGACTTGACAATAATGTCTTTGAGAATTTTGTTCACCGCGTGGCCGATATGAATGTCGCCGTTCGCGTAGGGCGGCCCGTCGTGCAGGATGAACTTGGGCCGGCCCTGCGCGCGCGCACGAATCTGCGCATACAAATCCATCGCTTCCCATTGCGCCACCGCCTGCGGCTCGCGTTGCGCCAGATTGGCTTTCATCGGGAAATCGGTGTTGGGAAGATTAAGCGTGTGTTTGTAGTCAGCCACGAAGGTTTTATCTCGGCGCAAAGAGGCGCCTATCTTACCGGCAGGACGGGGGGTGTTCAAACGCTGCCGCGTTGACGGCAGCAACTACGCATGAAGTTACGGTGTGACTACGCGCGTGCGCGGCCAGGATTCGTTGGCGGCACTGTCCAGATCAAGCTTGCGTTTTGCTGCGGACTTACGGACAGCCGCCGGTTGCTGTTGAGGCTGCTGGGCATCGTTGAGCATGGTGTGTGCGAGCTGGTTGAAGATCCACACTAGACGTTCGTAAGCGACTATTATTTCCAGCAAGGTTTTTTTGGCCGCAAGGTTCGCACCGACGACATCTTCGAGTTTGTTTGAGCGAAACCAGCTCACTAACGTTTCGCGTTTGCTGGTGATGTCGATCAACACTTGTGCGCCGGCCCAATTATGATTTTCGGCTACGGTCAGGCGTGCCGACCCGAGCAACACATCTACGCTGCGAATGATGTTGGTAGTGATTTTGACGGGTATTTTTAAGCTTTGCGCTTTGCCCATCAGCTCGGCCAGCTCGAACAGGTATTTGTCCAAAGCGCTGAGCCACTTTTGGGTTGCATGTAAATGCAATATTTCACCACCGAGCTGGGTGTCTAAATCGCGTTTCATCAATTCTGCAATATGGTGTTGAATCTCTACATGCAACGCGCTGTTAGCTTCGCGCAATGTCCCGGGTGCTACTGGTTTGTCACGTGCTTCAACCTGTCCGCGAAACGGCGCCAAGTAACGTGGTGAGCGGTGCAGAATACGCACTTGTTCTTTGAGAATTAAGGTTACTGCATCTGTAGGGCTTGCCGTGGGTACGCGTGTAACGAAATGCGGTTGCGATAAAGCCTCCTCTTGCGAGGCGGGCCAAAATCGATTGAATATTTTGGCGGCCTGGCCAATAAAAATCAGCAACGCCAACGCTGACATCAGCTCATAGGTAATGTAAATCGCGCCAACTTGTGTGCCGGGTTCAGCTGTAAACAAAGCGGCAAACCATTTAATGCCCAAGATATCTAAATAATTTTCAACATAGAGCAAGGGCACGAGCACCAATGAACCAATGATTTTTACCGTGGCATGAAAATAAACCAGCTGTCGCGAAGTCCCCGACATTCCGTAACCCAACACCGCCGTGCTGAAACCTGAGCCGACGTTGGTGCCGTAAACAAACATTACCGTTTGATCGAAATCCAGCAGACCGGCACTTAAGAAGGTGATTGCAATCAATGAGATCGTCGCGCCGGATTGCGTGACAAACGCGCCCACGGCGCCAAGCACAAAAGCCGCAAACCAGTAGCCATGCGTGGAGGAAATTAAATGCAGAAAATCAGCGTTGTCTTTTACGGTGCTGGCGCCGTGTTTGAGCATTTCGAGCCCGAAGAGCACTAAGCCCAAGCCAAAAGCCAGGCCACTGAAAAACTTGGTCGGGACTTTCTTCATATTGCCGAACTGGTAATACAGTCCAGCGATGCCCAGCAGCGCGAACTGCACCATCGCGAAATCGATGGTGACCCACAGCACTAATAGCGACGAGCCGAAACTACCGCCGATGATGATGGGCATACAACGACGTGCCGAAAGCGCGCCCGAAGAGACCATGCCGACCAGCGAAAAGGTGACTGCTTTGCCGCTGTTGGTGAGACCGCCCGCGATGATGCCGCTTAATATTGCGCGTAGATCCGAACCTGCAAAACGACTGACGATTTTTTTGACGTACGGCCGACCGCACTCTTTCAGGTGGTCGCTGAGGAAGTTAATGCCGACAAAAAACAGGCCTAAGCCTGCGAATGTTTGTAGTAGTGCGTGCGAACTCATAGCAAGTTAACTATCTCCATTACGACTCTTCGCGCAAGCCAGCGCGCTGGATAGGTAACCAAAACACTCAACTTACAGCGAGACTGTAATACAACTGTCATGAAACTGTAATAGGCGAAGATTAAGGCAGTATTTAGAGCTGCTATATCAGCCGATATGGTTGCATAGATTTAGGAAATAGTGGCGTGCCTGCGTGGCATCGATGTCGATCTGCCGGCGTAGCGCCTCCAGCGAGTCGAAGTGTTCTTCGTCACGCAGTTTCTTCAAGAACTCGACATGCACGTGGCGGCCATAGATGTCGCGGTTGAAGTCGAACAGGTGCACTTCCAGTAAACAATGGGTGCCGTCGACGGTCGGGCGCGTGCCCACGCTGGCGACACCGGGCAGCGGGTTGTCGTCCACACCGAACAACTCCACCACGTAGATTCCCGCCACCGGCGTGACCTTGCGGTGCACGAACAGATTGGCGGTGGGAAAGCCCAGTTGCCGTCCGAGTTTGTTGCCGTGCGTTACGCGGCCGGACATGCGGAAGCGCCGGCCCAATAATTTTTCCGCCAGCATCAAGTCGCCAGCGGCAAGCGCCGCGCGCACGCGCGTGCTGCTCACGCGCTCACCGTCGATGCCGAAGGTGTGCATGTGAGTCACGTGAAAGTCATGCAGCACGCCAGCGGCTTGTAATAGCGCGTAATTGCCGACGCGGTTGTGGCCGAAGCGAAAGTCGTCGCCGACCACCAGATATTTCACGCCGAGTTTTTCCACCAGCACCTGGTCGATGAACTGCTGCGCGGGCAGATCGGCAAACGTGCGGTTGAAGCGGATGCATAACACGCGATCCACAGCGAAGTGCCGCAAGGCCTGCAACTTTTCGCGCAAGCGTGTCAGGCGCGCGACGGCTTTATTCGGCGCGAAAAATTCCAGCGGCTGCGGCTCGAAAATGATGACCAGCGATGGCAAACCGTATTCCGCAGATTTTTCCGCAAGCTGCCCGATCACCGCCTGGTGGCCGAGATGCACGCCGTCGAAATTACCGATGGTCGCCACGCAGCCGCGATGGCGCGTGCGCAAGTTGTGCAAGCCGCGAATCAGTTCCATATCAACTCGTTCTCAAGCGGATTAATTCTTTCAGCTTCACGCCGCTCACCATCAAACAAATGAAATAGACAATACCTGCTGCCACGATCCACAGCACCAGTTGTCCGGCGCGCGCGCTGGTCGATAACTGCGCCCACATTTCCGCCGACGGTACGCCGAACCACAACAGCGTGGCCATCGCGGTATTGGCAAACAAGGTTTGTGCGCCCAGTGTGCGCCATCCTGCCAACGGCCGGTAGACACCCGCGCGGCGCAGATACACGAACAACAATCCCGCATTAATATACGCGGCCAACGCAGTAGCCAGCGCTAATGCCGCATGCGCGCCGGGGATGTCGAGTAGCAACATCGGCAGCACCAACGCGGCCGTCATCACTATGTTGGCCACCATCGCGATCACGCCAATCATCACCGGTGTTTTGGTATCTTGGCGCGCAAAAAATCCCGGCGCCAGCACCTTCACCAAAATGAAGCCGAGCAAACCCAACGAATACGTCATCAGACTCAACGCGGTCATGTGCGCATCATCCGCACTGAACTCGCCGTAGCGGAACAGGGTCGTGACAATAGGTTCGGACAACAACATCAAGCCGAGCGTCGCGGGCAGGCCAACCAGCAGCGTAAGCCGTAAACCCCAATCCAGCGTGTGCGCGAATTCGGACTGCGAATTTTGTGCGTGATTCTTCGCGAGGCTAGGCAAGATCGCCGTGCCCAGTGCCATACCGAACACGCCGAGCGGAAACTCAACCAAACGATCCGAGTAATACAGCCAACTCACACTGCCGGTGACGAGAAACGACGCCACCAATGTGTCGAACAGCAAATTGATTTGCGCGACCGACGAACCGAAAATTGCGGGCAGCATCAACCGAGCAATGCGTCGCACGCCGGCATCGCGGTGATCCCAGCGCGGCCAGCGCAGCAGCCGTAGCCGATACAAAAACGGCAACTGAAACAGTAGCTGCACGATCCCGGCGACGAACACCCCCCAAGCCAAGGCCTCCACCGGTTGGTTCATCGTAGGTGCCACCCACAGCGCCGCGACGATCATGCACAGATTCAAAAACACCGGCGTGAAGGCTGGAATTGCGAAGCGCCCAAAACTGTTAAGCACTGCCCCCGCCAGCGCGGTCAGCGCAATAAACAGCAAGTAGGGGAAGGTGATGCGCAACAGCTCGGTGGTGAGCGCAAACTTGTCGCCCACCCCGACAAACCCCGGCGCGAACGCCGCCACAATCAGCGGCGCGGCCAACATCCCGGCCACCGTCACCAGTGCAAGCGCGCCACCCAACGTGCCCATCACATGCTGCACCAGGTGCCGCGTGTCGTCTTCACTGCGCTGTGTTTGATACTCCGCCAGCACCGGAACAAACGCCTGCCCGAACGCCCCCTCGGCAAACAAGCGCCGCATGAAATTTGGAATGCGAAACGCCACGAAAAAAGCATCGGTGCCGACCGACACGCCGAACACGCGCGCGATAATCATGTCGCGCACAAACCCCAGTACGCGTGATAACAGCGTATTGAATCCCACCACTAAGGTGGATTGCAGGAGTTTGCGGGTCATGCTTGGCGAGTCGCTAAGGTATTAGTAATGAGTTGCTAGTGTAACGCTTCATTTTGCTTTGGACTCACTTTGTGGTTCTGCGGGTCGATTGAAAATTACCGATAAATGCGTATGGGTTCCATTGAGCGGCCTTACCCAAGGTTGTACAATTATCTGTACAACTCAACCCAATCTATCGGCGGTGTTATGAAAACACTTTCTTATTCTGCTTTCCGCAGCAAACTGGCTAAAGCAATCCAAGAAGTCACCGAGGATCACGCGCCCATTCTCATCACACGTCAGAAGGGCGCTCCGGCAGTGCTGATTTCTCTTGAAGATTTCGAGTCGTGGCAGGAAACCGCCTACCTCGCGCGCAGCCCGGTTATGGCACAGCGCCTGCGTCGAGCGGTCTCGCAAATCGAACGCGGCAAGGCCCGCGCACGGAAACTGATTCGATGACCATCAAGTGGGCCGACGAGGCCTGGGAAGATTATCGCTGGTGGCACAAACATGACCTGCGGCTGCATGCACGAATCAATAAACTGATCGAAGCTGTCGAGAAAGATCCCTTTCGCGGGATTGGCAAGCCCGAACCCCTGCGTCACAAATGGACCGGATACTGGTCGCGCCGCATCAACGAAGAGCATCGCTTGGTGTACAAGGTGGAGAAAGGCGTTCTGTACGTCGCCGCTTGCCGTTACCACTATGGCAAATGAAAGGTCCAGTGTGATTTCACTTGGCCGTAGCCATGTGTCAGATTGCGAAGTGTTTGCGCCACGTCATTGCCCTTTTAATGGCCACGTTCGAGAAAAGGTGGCCAGCGAATGCTTTCCCTTGGTTAAGTGGATGCGGTTTTGCAAGACCTGCCCTTCGCCTTCGGTCTCGTTTCTATTTGACGGGAATTGACACGACTTCGTTTAATTTAGTGTCAAACCACATGTTGACGAGGACGCCGTCCTTTCCTTTCACTTCCATTGTTTTGACTGCACTGTTCGCGACATCCTTTGAGACTTTCCAAGGAATCGATCCTTGGGTAGTTTCGACGTCATCTTCCGGCGAATAAAAAAAGACTTGTTTCATTCCTGATGGGGACGTCATAGGAGCTATCGACGATATTCTAAGTACTTTAGTGACTCTGCAGGCTGGCGCGTCGCACTCGAAAACTATTGGTTTGTTATAGTCGTCTTGATTCATGATCATCGCCTGCATTCGCCCATCTCGCGTCCCCAAGTGGTCCAGAGTCGGTAGGGGTAGCGTTGGGGCTACACGCAGAAGTCAAGAATAGAATCAATGCCAGTGACCCGCGTCGTAGCGAGTTGGTTAAGTAGATAATCTTTATCTGCGTGACATTCCACAGATCGCCACATTTAATTTCATCTGCCATACACCACCTCGTCTTAAGCGGTAGGCATTGTAACCCAGTGCCTGAGCCAACTGGGGTCGCATGACAATTCGGAAAAAATCGTGTGTTAGCGGCTCCATAACACAATATGCCTATGAACCATTCCCAGGTTGACAAGCCTGCGCACCACTTCCCCTTTGTAATGAAAGAGGATTGAGGGGTTTTGGGTGGGTGAGTGCTTCCCCGCCCTTCAAATCTTCGTACTTCTCCTTCCCTAAGGCGAGAAGTCCCACTACCTGAGGATTGTTCATAGGCATATAACACAATATCGCTTCAGATTCAGGGGGGCGTTATGATCGCGGGTTTTCGATAGGTGCGGGAGGCGATTGATCGACATGAAAGTAACCATCAACAAGACTTCAGTCTCATCGGGCGAGACTCTGGAGGTACACGCAATTGCCGAAGTACCTGACGTGCCTGCGCACGTCCAAGTCAATGTGGTTGATTGCGGCACCAGAAACCCGGGATTTGTACTTGCAAACGGGCCGCGGAGTAAACCTGATCAGCAGGGCAGGATCATCGTCGAGCTCCACACAGAATCACTGAGTCCAGGAATTTATGAAATCGCGTCTATAGTATTTCGTTTCGAAGCTGTTGACGATCCACGCCAAAGTAAGGCAGTTAGCTATCGCTGCGGAAAGGACTTCCCGAGAATTTTCTTTGAGGTCATCGAACAAATAAGACAAGAGCGTAATCATGCCGATCTTGCAAGAGAGGTGGCTACGCGTGAGGCTGATATTGAATCAAGCTTCCTATCTGAAATCGATGTACGAAGTACTCCCGAGCCGAGCAAATATTTCTCCGTGCTTTGCTTCGTCTCAGGGGTAAGCATAACTACGAGGATGCGTTTCGACCGATGGGAGGTTATGCCTTTCCGCAGTCTGGACGAACGTAACTTGGTGGAAGTTGTAAATGAGTTTATTGAGGCGCATTGCGCAATCAAGGTGCATTTTGAGTATGCAACAGAATTGCGAGATCACTCGCATGCGGCACGTCCCGTTAGTGTTGTCCATTTTCCAACGATCCGGGCAAATAACGCGCAACATGCTAAAGATTATTGTTATGGTAAGGCGCTGATGTTGACTGAAATTCTTTCCTACTGTCGTGGAGCGGCTGGTTACGTTTTCAATATCGTCGTTTTTGATCGAGATACTGGGCAGGCGGAGCTATTTACAAACTCTAGATCGTACGGAGGGAATCTGTTGGGCGGCAGAGTGTCGGGCGAAGATCCCGAGCGCATTGTGTCTCTGATCGAGAAACTGGAGGTTAACCAAAAGCTGAGATACTTCATTGCGCTGCATAAGGAGGCGCTTGGCGAGATAGATATCAATTATCAATACCTAAGATATTGGTTGGTACTTGAGTTGATTGCAGAATCAAAAAACTACAATCCCGCTGACGGTATGCTTGACGAGAACTTAAAGCCGGTACTGGATAAAAACGGTGGTCGAAGAAAGTTAAAAGACGCCTCGAATAGCGTTTACAAATTGCTGCTCGATGCCGGATTCCAGCCAGCGCATTGTGGTGTGTCTATTGCAAATACCTATAGCTTGTTGCACTACGTCGACGCTTGGGCCGCATGGCGAAACGCTGCCGGTCACTATGGCAGGTTCGAGATCAATGATCCTGGTCAAGCCAAGAATTTTCGGGGCTACGACGTGTGCGCAAAAAGCTACGCGGATCAGGGCAATAAAGTTAACGGTTTTGTTCTAGAAGAGCTAAAACGCGCGGTCAAATATGCAATAGATACTGAGATATCTTGATACGCCGTTGATTGTAGGTTTAGGGGCGGTCACCAGTGCCGCATCCTACCTCTCATACCACCCGCAAATTCGCAAATGACACGACCAGTAACTTCGTGCCGCGTTGGAGAAATTAACCTGCACGCGCGCCGAGTCGCCGGTGCCTTCGCCGAATTTTCCGTATTGTATACGCTGGCCGAGGTGCCTTATTGAGTCTCGGAAATA
>JACQEQ010000388.1 GCA_016200445.1 Gammaproteobacteria bacterium
CGCAAGATTTTCATTTTCAATGTTGATCGCTGTTTCCACGCTGTTCAAGTGACTCATCTGCCGAGTAATGTTTTCAATCTGCTCGCGCCGTGCGCTATCTAGATAGCTGTAATATGTCAATACGCGTCCAACCCGGGCCGGTTGTTCCTGGTTGAGCAGCATCTTCATATAGTCCTGGCGCCCCACCACATAACCGGTGCGAACTTGTTCTGCCAGTACTTCGCGCTGCCGTCCCAGTGATGATTGTAGCTGACGGCGTTGGTTAATTAATTCTTGTACGCGCTGGGCGTTAAGTGTCGAGTCTTGGCGGATTTTGCGTATTTGCTTGGCAGTTGCGGCGATGTTGCGTTCAATGTCGGTGAGTTGCACGCGCACATCGTGGCGGGTACCGCGCACCGTGTTTAAATCATCGCGCAACAGTTGTATGCGCGTACGCAATTGCTCCAGCTCCTGCGCAGATGGCTTGAGCGCAGCATAGCTCGTAGTCTGTGCTAGGTTCAGTAGCAGCAGAGCAAGTACAGTGCCGCACCAAATTTTCCGTCCCCGGTGTCCGGGATTGAAGCGCGGTGAATGATGCGGCGTGCCCAAGTCAGACCAAGGTTACAAGCATGTCGCCGTCCATCTGCGGCGGCCGTTCGATGCCCATCAAATACAACATCGTAGGAGCAACGTCGGAGAGTGCGCCGACAGGCGCAGTGACAGCCGGCCGGCCAATGTAGATAAACGGCACTGGATTGAAGGTATGCGCGGTATGTGCCTGGCCGGTAGTTTCGTTGCGCAATAGTTCGGCATTACCATGGTCGGCGGTGATCAATAATTCGCCGCCGCGCTGGCGTGTCGCCTCGACCACGCGGCCCAAGCATAGGTCGATGGTCTCAATCGCTTTGACAGTAGCGGTGTAGTTGCCAGTATGGCCGACCATGTCGGGGTTGGCGTAATTACAGATAATCACATCGTAGGCATCGCTATTTATAGCTTCGACCAATTTGTCGGTCAGTTGCACAGCGTTCATTTCCGGTTGCAAATCGTAGGTTGCAACTTTAGGTGACGGCACCAGAATACGATCTTCTCCCGGAAACGGCGTCTCGACGCCACCGTTAAAGAAAAATGTCACGTGCGCGTACTTTTCGGTTTCGGCAATACGTAGCTGGCGCAAACCTAAATTAGACAGGTATTCGCCAAACACATTTTCAATACGCTCTGACGGGTAGGCGACCGGTACTGCGAAGTCTTCGCTGTACGAAGTTAGAGTGACGAACGCGCCCAGCTTCGGCCGGGCATGGCGTTGAAAGCCGGAAAAGTCAGGTTCAATAAATGCCCGTGTAAGTTGCCTTGCGCGGTCCGAACGGTAATTCATGAACACCACTACGTCGCCATCCTGCACGCGAACTCGTTGCTGGCCCTCCGGAACAATTGCAGTTGTTTGCATGAATTCGTCGGATTCGCCGCGTGCATACGCCATGTTGACCGCCGTAGCGGCATCGGGTGCGGTGAACGCAGCGTGCCCTTCAGTAATCAACCGATATGCAGCCTCAGTGCGTGGCCAGCGATGATCGCGATCCATCGCGAAGTAACGACCGATCAGCGACGCAAACCGTGCGTTGGGAAGGCGCTTAAAAACCGCCTCCATGTTGGCTATCGATTCCAGCGCGCTTTTCGGCGCAGTATCGCGACCGTCGGTGAAGGCATGTAAATAGACTTGCCGCGCGCCGCGTTTGGCAGCGAGCTCGGCCATGGCAAATAGATGATCTTCATGGCTGTGTACGCCGCCAGTCGACAGCAAGCCCAAGAGATGTACGCAACTATTATTGCGCTTGGCCAGATCGACTGCTTCAGTCAAGGTGGCGTTGTTGAAGAATGCTCCGGACTTGATGGCTTCACCGACGCGCGTGAATTCCTGCATTACGATACGTCCGGCACCGAGATTTAAATGTCCAACTTCGGAATTTCCCATTTGATCGGCGGGTAGGCCCACTTCGGCGCCTGAGCCACGGATGAGTGTATGTGGGAATTCTTTCCATAAGTGGTCCCACACCGGTTTGCGGGCGCCATAAATGGCGTTTGAGTCGGCGGATTCGCTATATCCCCATCCGTCTAAAACGATGAGGACCATGGGTCGGGGTCGTTTTGGCATACTCACTCTGAATCTATTTAAATGTTAGGCGTTCGGTGTAAACACAATCAAGGTATCGTTCTTGCTAAGGTTATCGTGCGGCACACTGTTATTTCTTCGTAGTGACCGTTATTGTATATTGCTTTGATGGTGGTCGGAAGATTGTATGCGTGGATCCTCCTCATCATGTCGACCTCAACAGGCCACAGATCACAGCGATGATGTTACCTTCGACACCTCACCAAAAATCGTAGCGCAGGGTAAATGAAGCAATGAGCACAATGATCGAAGCGCGCGGCCTAATTACCCACGACGAAGATATCGACCGCGCATCCCGCTCCTTGAAGGCGATGTCGCATCCGTTACGCTTGAAAATTTTATGCACGTTGGGCGATCAAGAAATCAGCGTGCAGGCCATCGTCGATATGGTGGGGACTTCGCAAAGTAATATTTCGCAACATTTGGCGATCTTGCGCGACAAGGGAATTTTGATGTCGCGCAAAGACGCTAATCGAGTGTATTACCGCGTGGGCGATGCGCGTACTTTGCGTTTGATTGAAATGATGCGCGAAGTGTTTTGTAGTTCATAATCTATTCCCGCAGCGTCTTTGCCTTGTCATAAGCCCGTCCCAAGAAAATTATCAGAGAACTAGGATATGGAGCAGTTGCTTACCTTTGCGGCACAACAGTGGTATTTGCTGCTGGCCTTGGTAGTAATTATCGCGATGCTGGTGCATTCGTTTGTCGGCGCAGCGGGTGTCAAGAATATACCGCCCGGCGAAGCGGTGATATTGATCAACCGGCAAAATGCGGTCGTACTCGACGTGCGCACCGACGACGAATTCAAACAGGGTCACATCATCAATTCGCTTCATATCCCAGTCGGCTTGCTCGCCAGCCGCATCAAAGAATTGGAACAGCACAAATCACATCCACTGGTTGTTATTTGCCGCACCGGCCAGCGTTCCACGCAGGCCTGTTCGATGCTTCGTAAACACGGATTTGAATCCCTATACGGCTTGTCGGGTGGGATCGTGGCGTGGCAGAGCGCCAACTTGCCGCTGGCAAAAGGATGAACGCCATGCTGAAGGGTGACGAGGTTGTAATGTACAGCGGCGAACAATGCGGCTATTGCGTACGGGCGCGGCGCCTGTTAGAAAAAAAAGGCGTGGCGTTTCGTGAGATCAAGATTGATCGGTCACCTGAGTTGCGCGCTGAGATGGAACGGCTCAGCCAACGGCGCACCATCCCGCAGATTTTTATTCATGGACAACATATCGGCGGCTTCGACGATATGGCGGCGTTGGACAGTAGCGGTGAGCTTGACAAATTGTTGTCTGTAACACGGCGGACTTAATAAAATGACAGACACCTTACATATTGTTTGCCCGCACTGCGATGCAACTAATCGCGTTCCATTAGCAAAGCTTACGGCCGGAGGAAAATGCGGTGGTTGCCGTGCGGCGTTATTCGATGGTCATCCATTGGCGTTGACCTACGCTAATTTTCAGCAACATATCGAGCGTAACGATATACCCGTGCTTGTGGATTTTTGGGCGTCCTGGTGCGGGCCTTGCAAATCAATGGCGCCCGTATTTGAAAGTGCCGCAGCTCAACTACAGCCGCATGTGCGTTTAGCCAAAGTAGATACCGAGCAAGAATCGGGGCTGGCCTCGCAATATAGTATTCGTAGCATACCGACCTTGGTTCTATACCGTCAGGGCAAGGAAGTCGCGCGCATGTCCGGCGCTATGGATCTGGAAAATTTACTAGCCTGGACGCGCCAATACCTTTGATATAGCGCAACCTTAACAATCACGACAGAGTAGGAATTTATGACAACGGAAACTGCAAAACCAAATGGTCAAGACGGGCAACCTATTACCGAAGCGGCTCGCGAATTCACGATCCAGAAAATCTTTATTAAAGATATTTCATTCGAAACACCCAACTCGCCGGCAATTTTTACCCAGAAATGGGAGCCCAACGTCAATCTGGAACTTGGTACTGCGGCGCGTGTGCTTGCGGACGGTGTACATGAAGTCGTGCTGTCACTGACAGTCACCGCCAAGCTGGCCGACAAGACCGCCTATCTGATCGAAGCGCATCAAGCTGGGATATTTACCATACGCGGTTTCCCCGAACATGAGCTGGCCCCGATGCTGGGCAGCTTCTGCCCGAACATCCTGTTCCCATTCGCGCGTGAAGCCATCTCCGAGCTTGTCTCCAAAGGGGGGTTTCCTCAACTTATTCTGGCACCTGTAAATTTCGATGCGCTGTTTGCACAGCATTTACAACGCAGCCACGAACAGGGCCCGCCGGACGTCAGCGCGGTTCACTAGCACTTAAGCCATGACGGAACGTATTGACGCCCCCATCGCGGTTTTGGGTGCCGGTTCCTGGGGGATGGCGCTGGCGCTGTTGTTGGCGCGTAACGGCAGGCAGGTGTATTTATGGGGTCGCGACAAGACAATAATGCAGGCCACCGCGCAGCAGCGGCGTAATCCGCGTTACCTTTCCGATCTTAGTTTGCCGGATAGCCTCGAACCCACCGCCGACATTGCTGTTGCAATGAGTGCGGTGCGCGACATTTTAGTGACCGTTCCCAGTAGCGCATTCCGTGCCACTTTGCTAAATGTCAAGCCGCTGCTTGCCGCCGATGCGCGCGTGTTATGGGCGACCAAAGGTCTGGAACAAGGCAGCTACAGATTGTTGCATCAAGTCGTGGCAGAAGTGCTGGGCGATACTATCCCAACCGCAGTGATTTCCGGGCCGAGCTTTGCAAGCGAGGTGGCCAAGGGCTTGCCGACTGCGGTCACGGTGGCATCGTTAGATGCCGGATTCGCTAACGATATCGTGCGTGCGTTTCACAGCCGTACGTTTCGCGCCTATACCAGCGATGATGTGATCGGCGTAGAAGCCGGCGGCGCTTTAAAAAACGTGTTAGCAATCGCGGCGGGAATTTCGGATGGCTTAGGTTTTGGTGCCAACGCGCGTTCAGCGCTGGTTACACGCGGGTTGACCGAAATGATGCGCTTAGGCGTCGCATTAGGCGGGCGCCGTGAAACCTTGATGGGTTTGTCGGGGTTGGGCGACTTAATTCTTACCTGCACCGATAACCAATCGCGCAACCGGCGCTTAGGTTTGGCCTTGGGTCAAGGCAAGACTTTAGAACAGGCGCTTCGATCCATCGATCAGGTGGTTGAAGGCGTGCAGACGGCGCATGAGGTTTACCAGTTAGCACGTCTGCATGGTGTCGACATGCCGATCGCGGATCAGGTTTATGCCGTGTTATACGCGAACCTGGCGCCGCGTGATGCGGTTAGTTTGTTATTAGAGCGTGCACAGAAGCCCGAAGTGTTTTAACTAGCGTTACTCGCATTTAAAAAATTATTCTGCCGCCACGCTTCATAAACCATTACCGCTACCGCATTCGATAAGTTCAGGCTGCGCCGATCGGCCAGCATCGGGATGCGTAATATGTGTTGTGGCGGTAATGCGTCTAACACCGCAGCGGGTAAGCCGCGTGATTCGGGGCCAAATAAAAATGCATCACCAGCGGCAAATTCAACTTCCGTGAACGCGTTTCTACCTTTGGTCGAGCAAGCGAACATCCGCACCGGCTGAATCGTAGCGGTAAATTCGGCCAGGTTGTTCCATTCACGTAGCGTTGCGAATTCGTGATAGTCCAGCCCGGCGCGACGCAGTTTGCTATCGTCGAGCTTGAATCCGGCGGGGTGAATGATGTGCAGCCGCGCACCGGTGTTAGCGCACAGGCGTATAATGTTGCCGGTGTTGGGTGGAATCTCGGGTTCGAATAAAACGACATGAAACATAGCGTGTTATCGGGTTAATAATGACGACTAAAAATCAATCCATGCTGGCCATGGAGTTTTGCGGGCTAAAGTTTAACACGCCTTTGGTGCTGCTTTCCGGCTGCGTAGGCTTCGGTGAGGAATACACGCGCATTGCAGGATTCTCGAATCGCGATGTCGGTGCGGTATGTTTGAAAGGCACCACGTTGAAGCCGCGCCTAGGCAACGCACCGCACCGCGTGTGTGAAACTCCGGCCGGTATGCTCAACTCCATCGGCTTGCAAAATCCTGGCACCGAAACCGTGGTGAGCAAAATTTTACCGGCGTTGGACTTTACCGAGACGCGCTTCATCGCCAACGTGTCCGGCTCGACCATCGAAGAGTACCGCGAAGTCACGCGGCTGTTCGACGACTCGCCGATCGACGCTATCGAGATAAATATTTCCTGTCCGAACGTGAAAGAAGGCGGCGTGGTGTTCGGCAATGACCCGGTGATGTCGGCGCGGGTGGTCGAAGCATGCCGCAGCGTGACAAAAAAGCCGCTTATCGCAAAGCTCTCGCCCAATCAAACCGACATCGCAGGCAACGCGCGCCGTTGCATTGATGCAGGTGCCGATGCCTTCGCCGTGATCAATACCTTGATGGGCATGGCCATCGATATCGAGGAGCGCGTGCCGGTGATCGGCAATAATCAGGGCGGGTTATCAGGCCCGGCGATCAAGCCGATTGCACTGTTGAAAGTGCATCAGGTGTATCAAGTGTGCAAGGCGCACGGCATTCCGATTATCGGGCAGGGCGGGATATTAACCGCGCAAGATGCGCTCGAATTTATCATCGCCGGCGCTAGTGCCGTCGGCATTGGAACTGCGTTATTTTACGATCCGCTGGTGTGCGCCAAGATCAACACGGGCATTGTCGACTATTTAAAGCGCCATGAATTGACAGAAATCGCTCAGTTAGTAGGGACGTTGCAAGTCCACCAAAAGACAGTGGGTTGTGGCAGCTAATTCCATTCCAATTAGATGCGAGACGATGCGCCCCGCCTTGCTGTGCTACAGCACTGTCTGCGGCAGGGCGCATCGTCTCGCATTGAATTGGAAATGGAATAACAGAGCAGCCTAGAGTCCGAAATCGAACGTTTTTTCCGTAATCTCCCCTTTGGGCGTCGCCACGTGAATTTTGATTTTGCCAGTAGCGGTGCTGGCCGTGTCATCGTCTTTGATGCTGACGACGGCGGCTCGACCGTAAGTCGTATTGCCCGGGATGGTGATTTCCGATTCGCCTTTCAATTCACCGGCATCGGCGGAGATGGTAATTATCGTACCGGCAGGCAGTGACTGCCCGGCATTGTCGGTGAGCGTAATTTTTAGGTCTGCGCTCCCGCCGGCGATGTTCAACGGGGTAGCTATTCCGCTGACCGGGACTCCAGGAATATTAGAATAATAAGTCAGATTGTTGTTAAGCGGGTCTTGCACCGTGATGTGCGGCTGCGATCCAGACATCACAATAACAATGGAGTTACGCACGTGTACCGTGTTCGGCACGGCACACAGCGAAGTGTGCGTGCATAGTGCCCCGCTGTAGGCGCCGTCGCGCAGGTCGTATTGTCCATTGTTGTTGAAGTCAAGATAGGGCTCGCCTTGGTCGCGCACGCCGTTCTCGTTTTTGTCGAGAAACGCCTCTGCATAATCTGCAAAGCCTGGTCCTGTAAACGTACCGCTGCTGTCGGCGTCGGTGTAAGCCTCGCCTGACGCAAACGTACCTGCACCATCGTAAACCCCGTTGCCGTTGCGATCGACGAACAGCGTTTCGCCTAATGGATTGTTGCCTGCGCCGTCATAACGGCCATTGTGGTTGTAGTCGACAAACGGCTCGCCGAAATCGTAAATGCCGTTAACGGTGGTATCTGTGAATGGTTCATCGAATATGCCGTTGCTGTTAGCATCTGTGAACGGTTCATCCAGCACGCCATTGGCATTGGCATCGTTATACGGCTCGCCGTCGCCATCGCTGTAGCTACCGTTGCCATCTTCATCAAAGAAGCTTTCGTTGCCGACCGCCGTCATCAGGATGGTAACGCGATGATCAACCGGGCGCGGGACTTGACTTGTCCAGATGACGGAACAGGTGCCTTGCTCGGTGAGGCAGGACGGCTCGATCGATCCGCCTTCGGTAATGAACGACACCGCCGTGCCATCGGGGACCGGATTATTAAAATGATCGGCAAGATGGGCGCTGACGATGATGGTTTCGCCGTCCAATTCAAATGCTTCAGGATTCCAAATCGAAGCCGCAATACCGGTGCTGTTTTGGTCGGGCAGTCCGGTGCTGACCGTCAATTGATTCGACTGGCTGGACAAGGTAACACCGCTTGCCAAGGTGCTTGCTGTGACGCGCACACCGGTTGCGACCGCTCCTGAGCGCACGACGGTGCTGATTTCGCCACTACCGTTGGAGTAGCCGCTGATCGGGGCAAGCGCCAGTCCGCCCACGCCGGTGTTCAGCGCAAAATTTACCAATTGATTTGCAACCGGAAGCCCTTGAGTGCTTTTTACCCGAAATACAACCGTGGAGGTTTCGCTCAGGCCGATGCCGCCCGTTCCTCTGATGGCGATCAGAGCAGGGGTTGCGGATACGAATTCGATTGAGCCCGCCGTGTCCGCATTAACAACGATGTTAGAGGTGGCGCTGAAATTAGAACCGCCGAAGCTTGCCGTGGCGACAATGCTGTCTGCGCCGACGCAGCCGTTGGCCTGGTAAGTGACCACGGCTTGACCATTAATGGTGGATGCCGAGGCATCGATGCGGCTCTTGTTTATCGCTGCGCAGCTTGATGCAAAGCTAACTTCAATCGGCACGCTGAACGCTACGTTATCGGTATCCACGATATTCACCGTGATGCCCGTAGTTCCGCCCGGCGACAGCGGCGACGTGCCGATTCCAACAACTCCTTGCGTAAACGAACCGCTGGTATACCCCAGCCGGATCGCAGGCGGTGCGACTTGATAATTCAGCGTGGTGGTCAACGTCTCGGCGCCGATACTCGCCGTGGCTTGCACGGTGTCCGCGCCTAACGCATCTTTGAAGCCCAACGCTATCGAAGCCTGGCCCGAGCTGTTGGTGATCGCCGTCCCGTTACTAGGGGACAGCGCGCCAAGATCGGTGGCGAACACCACGATCACGTCGCGTACTCCGGCGCCGCTTGAATCTACTACCGTGGCTGTTAGCGTGCCTGGAGCATCCGCACGTACGCTGCTGGTCGATGCGCCGGTATTGTCTTTTAAAGACAAATTCAACGAACGTCCGGCAAGCGCTGCGGAAGTCACTGAAAAATTAAGACTGGCCGACAGATCTTCGCCATTGATTTTAGCCGTTGCTGTGACCGTGCCGGCTCCGGTTTTTCCTTCCGATAACAATTGAATTGTGGCATTGCCGCTGCTATTGGTCAGCGCCGTGCCGGCGTCCGGATTCAAGACGCCCAGGTCGGTTGCGAAAGTTATCACAACGTTTTGCGGATAGGAGCCATCTTTGATCCTGATATTGACTTTTAATGTCCCTGGAGACGCACTGCTGATCGATGTGGTCGCGGCGCCATCGGAGCTGCGTACCAGAGCGATAGTCATGGTGTTCGAACTTGCGGCATCCGTCGCGCCGGTATCGGCCGCTTTGCCGCAGCCGTTCAACCACGCCACGCCCAGCAGCATCAGTAGCCACATGCGCAATCTGAGTTGTCCACCGGTTTGCATCATCGTGTTGCTCGTATTGGTTGGCAGAATCCGACGCTGCGGTATTCGGCAGAGCAGTGCAGGACTTTAGTTTTGGCAGGTAATTCAGGTTAAAGAAATAGTGCGCGCGCCGGATAACCACAGCGTTAATCCAGATCAGCGGTGTAATGAAAGCGACTTCCAAAACAATAATTCTGTCCGGTTTCGGCATCATTTTAGTGTTGCTGGTATGTCTGATGTTGATTTGGTTGCGTAGTGTGCGGCTGAACAGCGAGCGCTTTGACGTCATTGTCGAAGAGCAACGCGAGCAACAACTGGTGTTTACCATGCGCGACGCAGCGC
>JACQEQ010000389.1 GCA_016200445.1 Gammaproteobacteria bacterium
GTAAACCTCGAAACGGAGAATTTACGGCGTGCCGCGCTTGTTTGCTGTACGCCGCACAGGTGCCGGATTTGCACTTTTTCCTGCCATGGGCGCGTCGGGATTGGTAAGCATCTTGACTTCAGAATTTGCCGGGCCTACACGTTCGCCGACCGCACAGCCTTTTTCACAGCGCAATTTTTGAAAACGGAATTCAGGAAAGTCGTGTGCCCAAAGTGCGAGCGTGGCCACGTCGTCGGGACGGTTGGTATTGTTGACAATTATTGCGGACTGGTCGGAGAGCCGTGCACGCAGCAAGAACAATGCAGGATAGCGGGCATATTTCTGTACTGTGGAGTTTGGTCCGTTGATCACCATCAAGTCGATGGCGGTGTTGGGCAAATCGCTCAGCGCATACCAATCGAAGTTGTTACCGTTAAGCGTGTATTGAATCGGTTCGGCATAAATTACAGTGGCCCATTCGGTCAGACCATGTTCGTTCAACCAGCGGTAAGTTTTGTTGGCGCTATCGATATCTTGATCGAGGCTGTACACGTGTCCGTAGCCGTTTTTGCTCAGCGCTTTTGCCAGCACTACCGTGGTGGCGCCGCTGCCGCATTCAACGACGTATTGTGGACGGCGACGACTTACATGTTGGGCGAGTTCGCGTAAAAAATCGGGAGAGACATTGTTACCGCGCAGACGTGGCAATGCACGATCAAATCCCAGTTCGTGATGCAGCGATTCGTAGGCTTCGATTTGGCTGTACAAATTGTCAACATCGCGCTTGGTGGCGGCGCTCAGCGCAACGACGCGCAGACTGCGTAGTTTAACTAGCAGAATGCCGATCAGCACAATCAAGACGACGGCCATAACGGCAAGCAGAACTGAGAGGAGTTGTGACATGGTGCGATTCCTTTTTGGTAATCGTTTCGCCGTAAACGAACCACGCAATGATAGCTGAGAAAACTTAAATGGCGGTTGTGAAACACGCTGTGCGGAAGAAAGTTGTCAGTGGAAGGTTTTCGCGGTGCTTTGTCGTGTCGTTGCGTCAGGCGCGGGGCATGTGAAATGAGTCTCAGAAGGAAAATAAGAAAACTCTTATATTCATACCATCCCAACAACTTATTCACTGAGGCCACTCCATGCACGTTTTACCAAAAGCAGCGTTAATCGTTATGGCAGGTTTTATTGCCTTGCCGGCGATTGCAGAAGACAAGCAAGTGACTTTGTCGGTGCCCGGCATGACGTGTGCGGCCTGTCCCACCAATGTGAAGCGTGCGTTGGGGCGTATGGAAGGCGTTAAAACAGTTGAGGTTCGCCCGGATATTCTGGAGGCGGTAGTGAAGTACGATAATAACAAGGCAAGCGTGGAAGATCTGATCGACATGGTTGCGCTTGCTGGGTATCCCGCGACGGTGAAGCGAGCCACGCGCTAATCGATTTCCGATTCTGAATGACAGCGAAACTGCAGCGCAGCCCGCGTTGCTTTTTCGCGTTCGCGTATCCCCCCTGATAAACTACCGGCCTTCTGTTTCCTAGGATGCGCCGATGACCCTCCGTACCCGTTTTGCTCCCAGTCCGACTGGCTATCTGCATGTTGGCGGCGCGCGCACCGCGCTGTATTCGTGGCTGCATGCACGCAAGCATGGCGGCACGTTTATTTTGCGCATCGAAGACACCGATCTGGAGCGTTCCACCGCAGAATCGGTGAATGCGATTCTGGAAGGCATGACCTGGCTCGGGCTGGAGTATGACGAAGGGCCGTTCTATCAAACGCATCGCTTCCCGCGTTACAAAGAAGTCATCGCACAGATGCTGAAGGCGGGTACTGCGTATCCCTGCTATTGCTCCAAGGAAGAGCTGGAACAGATGCGCGCGACGCAGATGGCGAACAAAGAAAAACCGCGTTATGACGGCCGCTGTCGACACCTGACTCAACCGCGCCCGGGCGTACCGGCAGTGGTGCGTTTCAAGAATCCGATCGACGGTGAAAGCGTCGTCGACGACCTGATCAAAGGCCGCGTGGTGTTCAAGAACAGCGAGCTGGACGATTTAATCATTGCGCGCACCGACGGCACGCCGACCTACAATTTCACCGTGGTCGTCGACGACATGGATATGAAAATCACGCACGTAATTCGCGGCGATGATCACCTCAATAACACGCCGCGCCAGATGAATATTCTTAAAGCGCTGGGTGTGACGCCGCCGCAGTATGCGCATGTGTCGATGATCATGGGGCCGGACGGGCAAAAGCTGTCCAAGCGCCACGGCGCGGTGAGCGTGATGCAATATCGCGACGACGGATTTTTACCGGAAGCTCTGTTGAATTATCTGGTGCGTCTGGGCTGGTCGCACGGCGATCAGGAAGTATTTTCGGTAGATCAGATGATCGAGCTGTTTGATGTAAACAACGTGCACCGTGGCGCATCGGCGTTCAATCCAGAGAAGCTACTGTGGCTCAACCAGCAATATATCAAGACCAGTAGCCCGGAACATGTCGCGCGGCATTTGAGTTGGCATTTGAGCAAACGCGACATCGATCCGGCCGCCGGTCCGGACATCGCCGCCGTGGTCAAAATTCATCAAGAGCGTGCCAAAACGCTGGTCGAACTGGCCGACAGCGTGGTGTGTTTTTATAAGGATTTCAATAGCTACGAAGAAAAAGCTGCGACCATGCTCGGCGCAGTGGCCGAGCAGCACGGCATGAACATGGGTAAGCTGGCGCAACCGTTGCGTGTCGCACTGACCGGCACGGCGGTGTCGCCGCCGATCGATGTCACTACGCACTTGATCGGTAAAGCGCGTGTGCTGGCGCGGATTGATCAGGCGCTGGGCTACATCGAAAAATGATATTTTCACTCCCCTCCTTATTTTCAAGGAGGGGTGCCCCGCAGGCGTGGGGTGGTTGCGGTGGGTGTGGAAGGAGCTTTCAACAACCACCCCGTCCGCTGCGCGTCCACCCCTCCTTGAAAATAAGGAGGGGAGTAAATGGTTATCCAGTGCGCGTCTTGACAAATTCACCGTCCAGCTGCTTATCGCTATTCAGCAGCGCCTCAAATTCAGCTGCAGGTACCGGGCGGCTAAACAAATAGCCCTGCATTTCTTCGCATTGTTGTGCGCGTAACCAGGCCAGTTGCGCTTCGGTTTCCACACCTTCGGCGATGACGATCAAGTTCAGGCTGTGGCCGAGCAGAATCACCGAGCGGGCAATGGCAGCATCGTTGGCGCTCGTGGTCAGGTTGCGCACGAAGGATTGATCGACTTTCAGTTTTTCCAACGGAAAACGCTTTAAATAACTTAACGACGAATAACCGGTGCCGAAATCGTCGATAGACAAGGTCACACCCAATGCGTGCAGAGCATTCAGGGTGGCGATGGTTTTTTCTGCATCCTGCATCACTGCACTTTCGGTAATTTCTAATTCCAATTTATCAGCCGGTAAACCGGTGTTGCGCAACGTGCGTTGCACCAAATTGATAAAGTCGGGATGCTGAAACTGGCGCGCCGAGATATTCACTGCGATGATCAATCCGGAATAACCTTTTTCGTGCCAAGCGCGCGCTTGCGCGCAGGCGGTATGCAATACCCACGCGCCAATCGGCACGATCAGGCCGGTCTCTTCGGCGATGGGAATAAAGTCGAGCGGCGGAATCATTTTGTTGTCGGGAGTTCGCCAGCGTATCAATGCCTCCATGCCGGTGATTTGTCCGCTTTCCAACGAAACTTGGGGTTGGTAATTCAACAAGAATTCGCCGCGTTCCAGCGCACGACGCAAACCGCTTTCGACCGTAAGCCAGCGTTGCGCTCGTGCATTCATATCCACGGTGTAACGTTGAAAGCCATTTCCGCCCAGGCGCTGCGCATGGTTGACAGCGGCCTCGGCGTTGGTTGTCAAGATTGGTACTTCATGGCCATGTAGCGGGGCTTGGCTGGCGCCGATACTGAGAGTAAACACATATTCGCGTGCTTCCACATGCAAGGGTTCGGTCATGCAGGCATGCAAGCGTTCAGCCAGCAGACCGACGCGCTGTTCGGAATCCGCGCCGGGCAACAACACACTGAAGGTTGCACCTTCGAAGCGGAACAACAGCGCACCATCGAAGTGGCTTAACAATTCATTGAAGCGTTGCGCAACCGCATGCAGCAACGCGTCGCTGGTTTCATAACCCTGGCTTTCAAGCACACGCTTGATGTGATCGAGCCGCATCAGCACCACGGCGATATCAGTGTGAGACGACTCTTGTTGCAAGGCGCTCGCGAGGCGTGCAGTGAACGCACGGCGATTGGGTAAGCCGGTAATCGCATCATGGTAGGCGCGATGTTCGAGTTCGTGTTCCGCCTGTTTGCGTGCCGTGATATCGCTAAGATACACATGGCAGGTATCCAGATCGCGTAACAGATGCATGCTGCAATCCAAAATGTGCGCACCGGCGGCATATTCGCTATTCCAATGCTCCTGTCCGTTCTCGCGCATCTGCGCTATGCGTTCGGCGGTTCCGGCGGGTAATAACTGATGTAGTCCGGTAAGGGCGAGATGTGCGCATAGTGTCTGTGCCGCCGAATTGGCGTACACCACGGCGCCATTACTTGACAAGCGCATGACCGGCGCCGGATTGCGCTCTGCGAACAGGGCCAGTCGTTTGCGCTCGGCGGATTCGGCGATGTAGGTATTGACATAAAACCCAACCCACATGGCAATACCGGAAATAAACAGGCTGAATACCACTACCAAGCCGGTAATCCAAAGCGTGCGAGATTGTACTTGCGCGCCGCCTTGCTCGACTTGCTGCTGGTTGAGTTCCACCAGAGCGTCCAGGTCTGGAAGAATACTTTCTTCCAGTGTAGTAATCGATTGCAGCAGCTCGCGCGCTTTATCCCAATCGATATTATTGGTGCTCAGCGTTTGATCCAGTTGTTCGGCTAGATCGTGAATCGTGTCGGTGTCGCTCGCGATATGTGCAAGATGCTCGTTACCTGCTGCGCCAATGCTGCGCAAACCGTGGTCGATGGCGCGCATATTGATTTCAAAATTGTCGGTAAATTTTTTGCGCTCGACGGTTGCGTAATACTCGTAGAGGATCGGGCGTTCACGCAAAATTGCGCCACGCAATGCGGCTATCGCCTGGAGTTGCGGCAGGCTTTGCTCCACCAGCTCGACGGTGGTATCGCGCACTGCGCGACCGTAGATATAAATGGTTGCCGACAAACTAATGCCCAGCAGCAGCACTAATAAATATACCGCCAGAATTTTT
>JACQEQ010000409.1 GCA_016200445.1 Gammaproteobacteria bacterium
CACACCGATGAAGCGGCCTTGACTGAGCAAGGCGCTCGCGCTGCCGACCACGCCTTCGCCGCCGCCGATGGTCACGGCCACCGCACTGCCGCCGAACACTTCCGGACCGCCGCGCACTATCGTGACTTGCATGGTGGCACTGATGCTGACAATTGCGCCCAGCACACCGCCCAATGACCCATAAAAACCGATGCGATTGCCGGGCGCGAACATTATACCGGCGCCGAATGCTGCACCGGCCACACCCGCGCCACTGAGTGACGGCCCGATTCCGATCGTGACATTAAAGCGTGTGGCGACCTCGGGCAACAAACGCAGCAGCGGTAAAAATAGCGGCGCCAGCGCCGGATTCACTGCCGTTAATTCTGCCGTGATGGCGGCGAGCAACAATTCGCTTTGCACCGGCGTGAGCACATGGCCGCCCGGCAAGGTCACCGTCACGCCTTCCGCACCGCTACCCAGCGCGAACGTGTACGAAGTGCCGATTTGTGTCAAGAACTGGCGGATTTCGTCATCGGCCACGCCGCGCGCACGCAGCTGCGATACCGTGCCGGCCAAGTCCGCTGGCGGCGACGGGGTTGCCGCCAATGCGCTTGCCGTCGCAACGACCTGCACGGCTTGGGTGATATCCGCCGGCATGTCGGAAAAAAACACGTTCGTATTCGCCGGTGCTTCAGTGGCGAACGTGAACCCTTGTGCCTGTACCACCTGCACGTTTTGCACGATGTCGGCGGGCAAGTCGGAAAAGTGAACGGTAGGCGCTGGGGCGGATTCCGCAAATGCTTGCGATCGATTCATGACTGCCTCCTGTTACTGTTTCCTGTGTGGTGTTTCACACTGTTTGAAACTTATCGTTGGCCTGAAATATCTCCCCTCCTTATTTTCAAGGAGGGGTGCCCCGCAGGGGTGGGGTGGTTATGGTGGGCGTGGAAGGAACCTTCAACAACCACCCCGTCCGCTGTGCGTCCACCCCTCCTTGAAAATAAGGAGGGGTGGTTTTATGAGCCAGTATTTGACACTTTAATTAAGCTCCAGCAAGAGTCCATCACTACACTAGCTTCACTGTGTCTTGCGCCGGCTGAGCGCATACGTCCCATCGCCGTACAAGGTAATGTCGTCGATATAGATGTAGCTGCTGCGCAGAGTGAAGGTGAAGAAATAGTGGATGCGAATCTTGATCGCGGCGAAGCGTTCGGTGCTGGGCGGACGCGTGTAAACTTTCGCGTCGTCCATAATGTTTTCTTTTACGACCAAGCTCGCCGCCACTGCGTCGTTGGCATAAATAACCGACGCTTGCACATTCCCGAGCGAATGTCCGTTGTACTGAAATGTTATTTCTGTATCGACGCCGATGTGATCTTTAAAGATCGTCGTCCAGGCGCGCGGCCCTTCGATGGTAACCACCTTGTCTTGATACGACGCCGAACCGGCGGTCGTTGCATCGTTACCCACGTGCTTGAGTCCCTGCAACTGATCCAGTTCCCAGGAAATATCACCTTCATTGTTCAGTATGCGCAGCATCGTCGCGCCGATGATCGCCGACGCAATCGGCACGACCACCGGCGCCGCCATGGCCTGCGCACGTTTTGGTGCGCGCAGACGGCGCCCGCCGAACGCTTGCGCCTTGACCTCGGCACGCGCATCAGCGGTCCAATGCACCACCTGAATGCGCATGTAACCGGTGCGGATAACCTCCTCTTCATACTTCGGTATAAATGTCGCGATCGACTCCTGATACTGACGGCCACCGGCAGGATCGACAATGGTAAAGAACGTTTGCTCCGGTGTGCCGTCGCCGCGGATCGCCGTGATCACGCGCGCATGAATCGCCCACGCCTTGCCCGGCGCCTCGTCGGTGGTGACCCAAATCGGTCCGTAATTGCGCAGCAGTTGCTCCCAACCGTCGAGCGAATAACTTTGCGGCGGTTCTGCAACCATGCCAGCGGCGGTCAGAAAGGCCGCTTTTTCATCGCCGGGCAAACCGGTGTCGGCCTTAAATAAATCCACCCATTTCTGCCCGACACCGGCAAGCGCAGTTTCAATACTCAGCGACTGTTGCCGCCGCCAGGAGACCAGCATCGTGTACACCGTTGCCCAACAGGCATTGCCGCTGGGTTGCGCCAGCGGACCAAACACACCGGGAATCGCGTAATCAATCGCGCCAAATGCACGTGCGCGACTCGCGGAGCGGGCTGGCCAGCGGCTGACCAGCCCGCTTAAACCCTTCGCGAGCGCTGGCGCGTTGGTCGCGGGCGGCGCGCTGCTTGATGGCGGTGGCGACGTGCTCACGCGCGTGAGTGCGCCTTGCGGTTTGCGCTCGCGCGCAGCGCGTTTCGCACCTTTATGCACGACGGCCTTTTTCTTTTTGTTGGCGCGCGTGATGTTGGATTCCAAATCAGCGAGGCGGTTAGTCATGGTCGCATCCTCTTGTAACGATGTTTGTTATTGAACGTTGATTCACTGCGGGTGGGAGCGGTTTGTAACCGCGACCTGCGCCCGGCTCTACCCGGTCGCGGTTACAAACCGCTTCCACCCAAACTGCTCCCTGCTGCGTTCTGATCCATTGTCGATTCGGTTGGCACTGAAACACTCGACACCGAAGCGGATTGCGCGCCGCTAATTTCCGACAAGTCCGCCATCAAATCGAAATCGTCAAGACGTAGCCCCTGTACCGGTACCGGAGCCTGCTGCGACGCTCTGGGCGTCAGTGCCAGTTCATTGTCGAAATGATCGAAACGCGCCGACAAATCCATCGCGCCCAGATCGAAGCGGTTGGCATAATTCATTGCCAAACCCATCTGGTTAAATACCTCATGTGCATCGCGCTGCGGAGGCGCAGCCGCTATCGGCGCCGGCGCACCTTGTAGCGGCGGCGTTTGTGCAGCGTTGCGCAACGTATCGTCCCACTGCCGGTCTTCCGGCGCCGTGGGGGCAGGTGTCGACCCCAGCATCGCGGCCACATCGCGCTCGAAATTTGCCGCGACGGCTTGTTGATCCTGGCTCAATGCACGCTTACGTTTGCTTTGCAGTGCGGGCGATTGCACTGCTGCCAACGCGGTATTTTGTAGTTCCGGCAGTGCGCTGCCTGGGTAATAATCCACTGCCGGTGCAGCCGCAGGCGCACGCGGCAACGCTGCGGAACGGTCTTCGAACGACTCGACATTAAAGCGTCCGGAAAACGCGTTGCCCGTAACCGGTGCCGATGCCGCCAACGCACGCGCCTGCGCGATGGGCGCTGTTGCAGTAACCGGCGGGGCGGCATGCGCGTGACGCTGGATCTCCTGGGCGCTGGTCTCGACTTCATTGTTGCGCAGCAAGCGGGCTTCTAGCTGCAACAAGCCGCGCGAAGGATTGCCCACGGCCCGGCCGCGCACGATGGCGATTTGATCCTCCATATCTTTAGGCAGGCGCGCCAGCCGCGTCGCATTCGCGCCGCCTTCCAAGCGCAGCACCGTCATGGCGCGAGCAGGCGGGCGCGCTTTGCGCGGCGCTTTCAGGCTGCGTTCCAACGTGTGCAAACGTGATGAGTTCCGCGTCATGGTTGCTTGAGCTCCAGGTTAACGACCGCATACGGATCGAGTGCGATCGACAGCTGATTGACGCCGGACTTTAAGCATCGCTGCGGCACCTTGATGTGCAGCGCCTCCGGCGTGGCCGATACCACCTGCACCGCTTCGCCGTTGAGCAGCGCGATCGGAAAGCGTGTATCGGCGGCGCCTGCCAGCACAAAATTATTGCCGCGTAACTTTAACTCCAGGCCGTCGGCGTCGGGCAAGCCTTGCGCGGCAGACAATTGCGGTGCGAAATTACGCCGTCGCGCTTTGTTGATCATGTTGGCGAGATTGCCGTAATCGAGTTTCTTTTCACCGCCGGTCTTGTCCTCAACGGCTTTTTCCACGTTCACGTTGCGCTGCTCCATCCGCTCCAGATCGCGCGACGAATGCACACCCACTTTGCGCAGCGAGTCTTTCACGTCGTCGTCGATGCCTTCGAGTTTGTCGATGCTGATGTCGTCACGCGACATCAGCTCATTGCCGGACTCGCGAATCTGCCGGTCGGTGATCGATCCCAGCTGAAACGAAATGCGCGACCCGCCTTGTTCACCCGGCTTCGCCATCTGAAATTTAAGCTTGCCGTTTTCATAGCTTGGAAACAGGTGCAGATCGAACGCGACATCTTTCACTGTGTATGTCAGCTTGCGCGTAACCCCCTTCAGCGACAGCGTGTCCTGCGCCTTGTCTAATTCCAGAATCAGGGAATCGAGAAAATTCTCAAGATTCCACGGGGTCGAGACTGCGTTCGCCATGGTCAACACTCACCCTGAGCCGTAGTTGATGCCACACCGGCATCACCGTTGTATCGATCATTTGCGTGGGCGGCGCCGCATCGAGCTGCCACACGTTTTGCTCCTGCATTAAATTCATTTCAATCGGCAGCTCGACCTTGATCTCGCTGACCAGCAATATGTCATTACCCGAAACTTCAGGGTCGACGCTCGCCGCACTGGCGAGCTCCGACAATAAATCCGCCAAGGCGGGCAAGCGTTCGGCTTCGAAAATTTCAGTTGTCACGTCCAAGACCCTTTGTTCTTTGGTAGGAGCGGCGCTCCAGTTGCACTTCCTCCCCTCCTTATTTTCAAGGAGGGGTGCCCCGTAGGGGTGGGGTGGTTGGTTGGCGTGAAGGGAGCTCAAACCGCAACCACCCCGTCCGCTTCGCGTCCTCCCCTCCTCGAAAATGAGGAGGGGTGGAAATGCCTCATATTTTCAATGCATCGCCTTACTACCGCGCACCATCCGCTGCGAGCCCTTCGGCGCCATGTCGCGGATCTCCTCCAGCTCCACCGGAAACAGCGTGACCTTTTCGTCGAACTCGACTTCCATGCCCTCTAGCTTGGGAATCACGTCGGTGTCTTGCCCGAAGCCGCGTGCGTGGTGTTTGCGTTTCATGTTCATGCGCCTTTGACTCCTACGAAGTGCATCATCACCGGCATCGGAAAGCGCACACGGGTTTCATCGAGCGTGCGCACGTTGCCGTGTTCGTCGACGTCTCCGGCACGTGTCAATACCAGGGTCTGAATCTTGAATTCTGGATACACCCACAACGCGCCGCGCTCGCCGCGCCGGCCTTTTAACTTGCCGCTGAATTGCGCGGCTTGGTTGAAACGTTCGACAAAATCGCTGCCGGCGAGCGCTTCGAGTTCGGCATCGCTCAGCGGCGCGGTGTTGGGCGCAAGACGGGTAAGCAGGTGATTCAACACATAGGGACTGTACTCCATGCCGGCTTTTAGTTTGCCGCCCAGCGCGGTGTTGCCGTCGGCTTCCACATGGGTATCCATGCGGGCGTTGTTGGTGCGCTTGGGATTGAGCACCAGGTAGTAGCGGCAGTCGAGCCGTGCGCTGTGCGCGCCGCTGCCGAAATCGCCTTCCCATACCTTGTGCCACAGATCGCGATATCGTTCGAAGTCCGATGCAGCCACCGGTTCGCCGCTTTCTTCGACTCGATCGAACGAATATTCGCCGATGACGGTGATGCGCTGTTGCATCGACGTTCCCACCTGCTGGTTTTTTTTGGTCTTCCATAACAACGTAGCCACGACGATGTAATCCTGGTTGGGCTCCAGACGTGCGGCTTGCGCTGCGTCGATACGCGGCACCAGCGGAATCGGGCCGCTGGACAAATCGCCGACGTCTTCGCCGTCTTCGACCAATACCGCGAGCGTGTCGGGATGTTTAATTTGCAATACCAGCCGCGCTTTGCCGATGGTTTGCGGCGTGTTCACGCTCAGCGGAAATTGCAGCGCCTGATCTTTGCGGTACAACACACGCGAGCGGCCGAACAACACCTGGCTTTGCGCTTCATCGAAACTCAATTTCACGCTGGCAACGCGGCGGTAGTTCAATCGCTGCGCCGATGCCAGACCTTGACTCATGCTCATCAACAACTGGTTGAGTGCAGGATCGTCTACGCCGGGATTAAGTTTGCGCAAATGTTCGCGCTCGGCTTCGGTGGCCTGCATGCCGAGCTTGGCGAAGTCGAGAATGCCGTTGATCACCTGGCCGGTCATTTTCTGCGGCGCGTCGACTACGGTTTGAATGTTTTGCGGCGACAACACTTGTTGCAGCAACGGCATCAATGCCGGCAACGCCGCTAACAGCGCCGGAGCAATCATGGCCTGGCTATAGTCTTGTGCTTGCGCGTAGTTCGTCGCACGCGGCGCGCGCGGATTGCGCTTTGCCCGGGTACTCGCCGCATACGAGCGTGCGTAGGCGCTGGGCGTGCAACGTTCGACGCGTGCGCCGAGCGAACCGAGCGCCAGGGATTTCGCCGCCGGTTTTTCCGCCGGAGCGGCGCCGCCGATGGCGGCGGTAATTTTATTGATGGTGTCAGGTGTCAATGTTTCACGCGCCGACGATCCCAAGCCGCGTAATAGTTGTTCGATCAATTGCGCGAGCTGTGGATTGCCGGTGCTAGCGCCTGCCGCTCCGCCAGCGGCCGGTGCACCGCCCATGCCCGGCAGACCAGGCAGCAAGCCGCCGACGATTTGCCCCAGCGCGGGCGCTGCGCTGGTCAGCACGTTGCCGATCATCGGCGCCAGATTCGGCAGGAGAGACGGTAACGCGGCCCATAAACCTTCCAGGAACATCCCTTGACTCAAGTCGCGCTCGCGCCAACGCAAAGGCACGGCATCCACCGGCGGCGTGCGCACGGACAGCGAGGAATACGTGTGGGCCATGCTCATTGCTAAACCTCCATCTGTTATGCCGGATGATGCAGCTAAAAATTTCTCTCCCTCGCCCTTTGAAAATGACCTGGAAAGGGATGGGGGGCCAGATATAAACAATTCTGGCGGCGGCAAATCCTCGTTCACATCCGGCCGTCTTACATCGCGCTGCGCGCCCGTCCAGTCCAATTCCACAATCGGCGAAATCGCCGGGCCCGCGCCGTCCTGCGTACGAAAACTCATTAACTGCGCAAACCGGTCCTGTTTCGAAATTAATTCGCGCGGTATTTCCACCACTCCGCGTCCGCGCGCGCTTTCCGGCAATGGGCCCAATACGCGCGAGCGTTGCTTGATATTGGCGATGCGCGCGATGCCGCTGGTCTTGACTTGCTCTTCGTCCCCGACCTGCCACTGGTAATAAAAATTGTGGCCGATGTCGAAACCTAAGCGCAGCACGTCTGTGTCGTAATTTGGCTCCTCACTCCAGAGCAACGCGAGCGCCATGGGCCGGCATCAGCGAACCGCCGGTGCTGCGCCCGCCGGTGCCGGAGGCACGCCCGCACCCGGCGGTAATGCCGCCGGTGCAGCGCCCGGCGCTGCCGCCGCCGGCGGCGGACCGCCCGCGCCGCCCAGCGGTCCGTACATCGCCGCGAAATTGTCAAGCTTGAAATAGTCCGACTTGAAAGTGATGTCCACCGAACCGGTGATCTTTGCGGCCAGATCGGTGCTCGCGACGCTCTTGGCCGACGACACGCTCAACTTCGATTTGCGCGAACTGCTGGTCATACCGCCCGAGGGACCGCCGAAAATCGAGCCGAGCAAGCCGCCGCTGGCGGTAATGCTGTGACTGGTCGACCTCTGTTCTTCGATCGCCGCCTTGTCGCCCTTCTCGATTTTTTCGCTGGCCTTGATGTCGAAGATCACCGACGCCTTCACGTTGCCCTTTTCCACCACCAAGCGCGTAATGCCCATCAGAATAGTTTCGCGCAGCATGGCACGTTGTTCGCGCGCCATTTGCAGCGTGGCGTCCATGATGCGTGTCTTGATGCGCGTATCTTCGGTATCGACGACCGCGCCATCTTTGTCCGTCAACACCACTTTTTTATTGCCGTCCACGTCTTTCTCGTCTTCACTGAACGACAACCCGAACTCGTCGCTGTTGTTGTCGGCCAGATAGCCGAATGCGGCTTCGGGTTTGATCTTGCTCATGAAGGCCGTCAACGATTGCGTTGCCGCTTTTAACAGCTTCTGATACGCCTCCATCTGATCCAGCGTCACTTTCAAATTTGCGTCGAACACGCCTTTCAACAGGTCTTTTACGAAACCGGGAAAATCCACCTCGTCGACGAAGCCGCCCGCAAGCTCGCCCGCCTGGTCGATGCGTTTATTGAGGTGGCGCTCGTCGTCGATCAGGTCGCTGGCTTTTTTCGGTTCGGCAAATGCACGCGCTGTTGCGCGCGGCGGCTGACTCAAGCGGCCGACGTGCCGCTGGTAAACATCGCGATATAACGCGCGTTGATCCTCCACGCCCAGTTGCCCGAACGTCGGCAGACTCATCAACTCGTCGCGCGCGTAGCTGCGTGCCAGGTCTTTAACTGCTTGCGTCTCGCTCATGGGTGATGAACTCCTTAGTTTTCTCGCTCTACCTTCGGTAGCGGGCTGGGGTGAGGGCGTTGTAGGGGCTCGATCTATCGAGCCCGCTGGGCGCAATAAATTGCGCCCCTACACCCTTGGGCATTGAGCCGTCAAAACTCATCTTCCGCGCTCGTCGTATCCGGTTCCTCCGTATCCGACTCCTCGTCGGCGCTGGATTCGATGTCGCCGCCCACGGTCGAGTAGTTAAGGATGTAGGCTTCCGATGCCTGCAAGAAGCGATCGAATTGTTCCTGCCGCACGCCGCCTTCGGTGAAGTCGGCGATGAAACGGAAGATGGTATTGCCGTCGACGGCGAGCGAACGTAATGCGGCGATGTTGGGACTGGCACCGAACTCCTGTTTCGACAATTGTTCGATCACGGTCCACAAACTCTTGCGGCGGTTGCCGCCGAAATAGGCCAGGATTTCCGGATCGCGCAGCAAGTCGACGCATTCTTGCAATTGCGCGTACAACTCGCGCGCCTGAATGTGCGCCATGCCGGTGCAGTACTCGGTAAGGTTGTATTGC
>JACQEQ010000410.1 GCA_016200445.1 Gammaproteobacteria bacterium
AAATCCGCAGCGATATCCTGTTTCCAGCTTTTTGGTGCACGCGCATAACACGCACGCGCGGCCAGCACCACGCCGTACGCGGCGGCAATACCAATCGCGGGCGCACCACGCACCACCATATCTTTAATCGCCTGCGCCACACCCGCCGCATCCGTCAGGCGCAAATACTCCACCCGCTGCGGCAGCACTCGCTGGTCGAGCAGTTGCAGTTGATCGTTTACCCACGTGACCGCGCGGATGGTGTCGTGTTGTTTATTTTCAGTCACCGTGTTCCACCCATTTTTGCATCAGTGTTTTGATCTGTGTTTGATACTTCACACCGTGCAAGCTGCATTTGTTTCGAAACGCTTTTAACAAGGACTCGGGTATTTTAACGCTGATCGCCTTGCTCGCACCCGGCGCCGCTTGCAACTCGCGAAACGCTTCCAGAAACTCGATAATCTCGCCGGTCGAAAGTTTCTTCGACTGCGCCAGATACTCATCAGAAAAATATTGCAGCGCCCTCACCTTCATCGCAGTTTCTCCAACGCGCGGATGTCTTCAATGTCTTGCGGACGTTTGGATTTGCGCTTCATCGCGATAATCGCGTCGATGGACGCGACCCGGATTTTCAAACCCAACGCGCTCTTCACCACCGTTTTCAATTTCGCCGCGTCTTCCGTGAGCACGATGTCGACAATTTCAATCGGCCGATCGTGATTCACAAACGACCAGGCGATCAGATTGCGATTACGGATGTATTCCTCGCGATAAGTAAATACGTCGGCGGCGGTTACCGGTAAGCGTGGGCGCAAACCGATGGAGGTCAACGCCTGCTCGGCTTTGTTGAAGTTCGCCAGCGTTAGCTGAATCACGATATCCACATCATGCGTGCCGCGCACGGCGCCGTGCAACGCCACGGCATAGCCACCGACCAGAGCGTACTTAACACGGTGTTCGGTTAACGCTTGAATGACCTTTTGAATGAACATCGTCGCAGTATAGCCCGGTATATACCAATGAACAACATACAACGAATTGCACTGTCATAGTTATGTATCACGCGAAAACCGGACTGCGGACAACAGTGAAGATCAGAGTTTTGGTAGGCAACCCACTGGGCCGAATAGAATGCCGTACTGAACATGGCTTAAAATAAGTTTGTTGATACAACGCACTTGAACTTTGCATTCTTCAATTGGCCGGCCGAACAAGGCTAGGTTGGGAATGGTTTTTGCCTGCTCATACTCGTGAAGCTGCGGAACGCGCCGATGTGAAATCCCGTAGGTTGTCTCGAATGGCATGCTGCCAGTGCGCAAAAGACTGAAGTATGACGGGTACACAACGCCATCATATCCAGATGAATGTACGGCGAGAGCAATGTCTCTGGTGATGTCGTATGAGTGCCTCCCGGCGAGAAAAAGCATGTGTACCGCCATGTCTAGGCTCTCAAATTCCGTTGTTCGCTCGTCCTGCAACAGCGCCGACAGATCAAGAAGTTTTAGGTCACGTGTTGGCGAAAGAGTAGCAACATACAGGTCGTCCTCTGCTGTCACGCGACATTCATGAACACAAACCTGAAGGTCCTGCGAACCATACATTACTGGAAAATTTGGAGCATCAAGGCGCCACACGCCTGCTAACTCCGATGGCGGGCTATCATATTCGCCGAAATTCTCAGGTATCTTTGGATCCTTTCGGATCCGATAGAAAGACTGTGCTACGCGAAGGAGCGTTGTCGGATATTCTGTAAGAATTCGGTTTATGATCAATATTCTAGAACTTGGTTCTTGTAGTGCTCTCAGTGGCTCCACTTCACCGACCATCCATTGCCTTGGTCCATAGTAAAAAAAGCCGACGCCTATGGTTTTCTCAATCAGGCGAATGTCTTCGTCAAACCAGGGAGACGTGCTGATGCACGTGGATTGATGCTGGTTAAACTGCACAAGTGGTGCAGCGCCGTAGTCACAGCGCTGAAGAGTTCCCCAGACAAAGAATCTATGCGCGAGAGTACCGACCAAATCTGCGCTCAATTTGCTGCCGGTTATTGAGCCGCAGTTTGAACAGGTTGAACTGTCCACGATCCCTATCTGTTCCGCATCGAGACGTAGACCTTGATCGTGAAAGCAGTTTGAGCAGAGCACTATACCTATCATCGTTAGCCTAATGGTTAAGAAACCGAAGCATTCGACTCCCTGAATGGCCCACCTCAAAGACGCAATAATTGCCGAGACTTAGAGCTTAAGTCACTCGATCCGGCACACCTCATCAAACGACAAGCGCGGATTACGCGGATGTAACTTCGCGTGATCGCCGTAACCCACCGCGCAGATGAAATTCACTTTCACTTTGCCGTCGGGAAAAAACGCTGCATCGATTTTCTGTGCGTCGAAACCGCCCATCGGACCGCAATCCAAACCCAGGCCGCGTGCCGCGAGCATGAAATACGCGCCCTGCAAGCTGCTGCAACGAAATGCGTTGGCCTGGATTTTTTCCGGCATGCCGGCATACCACGAGCGTGCATCGGTGTGCGGAAACAACACTGGCAGTTTTTCGTAAAATTCCATATCCATGCCGATGATCGCGACCACCGGCGCCTCCATCGACTTGCGCACGTTGCCTTCGCTCAAGCAGGGCTTCAGCCGCTCTTTCGCCGCTGGGCTTTTTACGAACACCAAGCGGGCGGGACAGGAGTTCGCGGTGGTCGGGCCGAATTTCATCAGCTCGTAAATCTGTTGTAGTTGTGCGTCGCTTACCGGTTGGTTGCGCCAGTAACTGTGACTGCGGGCGCTGCGGAACAGCACATCCAATGCGGCGTCATCGAGTTTGGTGTTGGTCATGGGTGGCGTTCCTTAAATTACGAACCCGCATCTTACGCGCCGCCCCCGCACGCGCAAAGCGAGCTCAAACGCGACGGTGGTTTTCTGTATACTCGGCCGTGTTCAAACTGTTGCGAATTCGCCATGCAAACCATCGACACTTTGATTCACGCCCGTTGGGTTATTCCGGTGGAGCCGGACGCTACCGTGCTGGATCACCACTCCGTGGCGATCGACCAGGGACGCATTGTTGAAGTTTTGAGTAACGCGCAGGCGCAAGAGAAATATCGCGCCGCAACCACCCGCACGCTCAGCGAACACGCCCTCATCCCCGGCCTGATCAACGCGCACACGCATGCCGCGATGTCGCTGATGCGCGGCATCGCCGACGATTTGCATTTAATGGACTGGTTGCAGAATCACATCTGGCCCGCCGAGGGCAAACATGTGAGCGCGCAGTTCGTGCGCGAAGGCACGCAACTGGCGATGGCGGAAATGTTGCGCAATGGCACCACCTGTTTTAACGATATGTATTTTTTTCCGGACGAAGCCGCACGCGCGGTCGATGAGGCGGGCATGCGCGCGGCAATCAGTCTGATCGCGATCGACTTCCCGTCTGCGTGGGCGGCGAATGCCGACGAGTATTTGCACAAGGGGTTGGCGGTGTGCGACCAGTATCGCGATCACCCGCTGATCACGACGCTGTTCGGGCCGCACGCGCCGTACACGGTGTCGGATGCGGCATTGGAAAATATCCGTATCTATGCGGATGAGCTGGATGTGCAGATTCATATGCACGTGCACGAGACCGCGCACGAGGTGGCCGACTCCCACACGCGTACCGGTGAACGGCCGCTGGCGCGCCTGCAAAAGCTCGGGCTGGTCACGCCGCGCCTGCTGGCGGTGCACATGACGCAACTCAACGACGCGGAAATTGTCACGCTCGGCGCCTCCGGCGCGCATGTGGTGCATTGCCCCGAGTCGAATCTGAAACTGGCCAGCGGTTATTGCCGCGTGCACGATCTGTTGCAAGCGGGCGTTAATGTCGCGCTTGGCACTGATGGCGCGGCGAGCAATAACGATCTGGATATGTTTGGCGAAATGCGCAGCGCCGCGTTGCTCGCCAAAACGGTTGCGAACGATGCCAGCGCCCTGCCCGCAGCACGCGCGCTGCGCATGGCGACGCTCAACGGCGCGAAGGCCTTGGGCATCGACGCGGTGACGGGTTCGATCACACCTGGCAAAGCTGCCGATCTCACCGCCGTGTATCTGGGCGGCCCGGAAACGCAGCCGGTGTACCATCCGATTTCGCAACTGGTATACGCCGCTGGACGCGAGCACGTCACCGACGTGTGGGTGGCCGGTAAACATTTATTGAAAGACCGCGAACTCACCACCATCGACCTGCCTGCGGTGTTGGCCAAGGCGCGCGCGTGGCAAGAGAAAATGAAGCCGTTTGATTAATTTGGAATCGACCCATGCACACTGCACAAAATATCGACCCCCAAGAAGTCGCCAAATTCAACGCACTCGCGTCGCGCTGGTGGGACCCGCACAGCGAATTCAAGCCGCTGCACGCAATCAACCCGCTGCGCTTGCATTACATCGACACGCTCTGCGCGCTGGCGGGCAAACAGGTGCTGGACATCGGCTGCGGCGGCGGCCTGCTGACCGAAGGCATGGCGACGCGCGGCGCACAGGTCACCGGTATCGACATGGCGCCCTCGTCGATTAACGTGGCCAAACTGCACTTGCTGGAATCGGGCTTGAGTGTTGACTACCAAGTGGTGACCGCCGAAGATTTTGCCGTGCAACATCCGCAGCGCTTCGATGTGGTCACCTGCATGGAAATGCTAGAACACGTACCCGACCCGGCCTCGATCATCGCCGCCTGTGCACGCCTGGTAAAACCGGGTGGCCACGTGGTGTTGTCGACGCTCAACCGCAATCCGAAAGCCTATTTGTTCGCAGTAGTCGGCGCGGAATATCTGCTGCGCCTGTTGCCGAAAGGCACGCACGACTACCGCAAATTCATTCGCCCGTCGGAGCTTGAAGCGTGGGCACGTGCGGCGGGACTAAAGCTTAAGGGCTTGCGCGGACTTAGCTATAACCCGCTCACACAAAGTTACGCACTGGGCGCGGATATTGACGTTAATTACTTGGCGCACTTCGTGGGTGAAATGTGAGCACCCCCATCTTTGCCAACAGCTCCCGGCGTTGCTCTGCCTCCTGCAAGTGCGAAGAAATGTTTCAGCTAAGCGTTTTGAGATAATCAGCTTGGTTTTGAGTTAGACCGGTAAAATGGCAGCCACGCGATCTTTTCCCGCCATCGGATAAAGCGCGTGTCGTCATTCCGATGCACGCGGGTTTTGACATAAAACCAAAGACCTTGCACAGCATCATCGATGACATGCACATCATTCCTGAAAAGTTCAAAGAGCTCCTACGAAGGTAGGTGAGCGCACTCCCTTCCTAAGTCGCTCTACGCAGTTGGTCGCGACCAGGCATGGGCAAACGAGGAGGCGTGCGTATAATTTACTTTACACGTCCCGCCCATGACCAGATTTGGTTACTCACTTTGTACGCGAAGGCTGCGCAGGAAAACGCGCCCACGCAGTGCCTTCGAGGGCCGGGAAAATGGTGTTACGTTTGCTAAGACGCTGACATAATATTCTGCAACCCTTTAGGTAACCATCGCTTCATGCAACACCGTCACTTAAACCATCAGCGCCTAACACTCGCCGCGATCGACGACATCATCGCGCGCGGTCGCTGGCGCGACTGGACCGAACTTCGCCGCGCCGTGCTTGAGGACCGCACCGTACTCGAAAAAGTCCAGCGAATCTGCCGTGCGCGCATCGCCGATTCGTATGCTCAGCGCTATCACTTCTGGATGCACTATGCCGAAGAACACGCTACCTGAGTGGGAAATCGTGTTGTCGTCCGCAGCGCGGCTGCAACGCATTCTGCCGGATGCCGTACTGGTCGGTGGCACAGCTTCGGCGATTCACGCCAAGCATCGTTTTTCGCGCGACGCTGATCATGTGTTGACTGATTTGCGCTCCCGTTTCGACGCAGTACTCGCCGAGCTCGAATCGGTCGCCGGCTGGAAAACCGCGCGCGTGCAACGCCCGGTGCAAATTCTCGGCAGCCTTGATGGCATCGAAACCGGGGTGCGTCAGCTCATCCGCGACGAGCCGCTCGAAACCACGGTCGTCGACTTCCACGGCGACAAGCTTACCGTTCCGTCCGAAGCTGAAATCCTTCGCATCAAGGGCGTGCTCATCCTCCGGCGTAACGCGACGCGCGACTATCTCGATTTCGTGGCGCTGGCGGATCACATGGGTGATGATCAAGTGGTGGCATCACTGCAACGGTTCGACGATTTGTACCCCCAGAAAAGCGGTGAATCCGCGTTGCAACAGCTGCAAGTACAACTGGCCAACGCGCTCCCATTCGATTTAGAAGAAATGGAATTAGCCGAGTACCGGAACCTCAATCCGAAGTGGCACGATTGGAACACCGTAAAAACCATGTGTGCGCATCTGGCAACGATGATCTTCGACCGTGTGAGTGAGATAAAGAACGACGACCACTAGTCAGTAAATCATTCTTGGTCAAACCGTTTTTCTTTCAGCGTGTAGCCGCAATACCTCGCAGCGGAATCATGGAACTCAGCGGGCTGACAACGCCACAAAAAACGCCCTTGCGGGGTGAGCCGTAACGGCATTGTGATTTGGCGCTGGTATGGAGATTCTCCGTAGTAGTAGTAGAGTCTATTCCAGTGCAAGGATGAGCCTGAACGGTGGGGTATAAGAATCTGGTTCAGGCGACCTGTTGTTCATGGATTGTTTGAAAGAGTAATTGTTTCGCCTGCTGGAGTGCAGCGGC
>JACQEQ010000024.1 GCA_016200445.1 Gammaproteobacteria bacterium
ACGGTTGAGCCGCATCATCATCTTCACAAAAAACACACTGTACGCAATGGCGTGGAACGCGTGCGTGTCGTCGTCTTCGGCGATACCGAAAATGACCATCGCACAGTCACCGATAAATTTGTCGATGGCGCCTTTATACATCGGCGCGGTTTCCGCGACCGCACCATAGAAGTAGCTCAACAGCTCCGCGACCTTTTGCGGCGACATGATTTCCGACACCGCTGTAAAGCCAACGATGTCGATGAACACGACGCTCGCATTCACGTGACTGCCGCCTAAGGTCACTTCGCTGGGTTGATCGTTACTGATGATTTCGCGCGCGACGTTCGCCGGCAAATGACGCTGCAATGCAGTGGCGATTTGGTTGCGCTGGCGGATACCTTGCGCCATTTGCATGGATTTCATTTGCAATGAGCGCGCCGTGACATTGACTGAATGAATCAGGTCGCCGATTTCGTCATTGCGCGTGGTTTCGATCTGATAATCATAATGCCCCATGCTGATCGCACGGCTGGCATCGGTCAGCTGGTAAATCGGTTTATATAGCCGCCGGCCCAGCAGGTAAGCCAGTGCAATGCCAATCAGAATCATGATGGTGGTCGCCGTGATAATGGAAGCCAGCATTTCGTCAATCGATTCCGTCAAGGTGTTGCGCGTGAATGAAATCAGCGCGTATCCCACGATCAAATCCTTGAACCGCACCGGGCTGATAAACGCCACCGCATCAATGGGTCCGCGCGGCGCATCGAACCATTGCCAATCCAGCGATAACTGTGTGCCGTCCAAATATTGCTTCTTCGCTCCTACTAACGGCGCGCCGGTTTCAAACGGTTGATTACCGGCACTGGCAATTAATTTGCGGTCCGTGCTGAACACCGCCGCACCGAGCACATTCTCGGCCGTCGCTAAATTCGAAGTCAGCACGTCCAGTAATAAATTATCTTTAGCAAGCAATGGCTCGGTGGTCGACTTGGCCATCTGCGCCACCACCGTGCGGCCGGTCGCGTGAATTTGATGCGTTAAAATCTCTTTTTGGTTGTGTATCACCAGGGCGCCAAGCAATGACATGGAGGCGGTGATGATCAAGCCGATGACTAAAGCGAATTTTACAGCAACTGGAATGCGGATACTCGCCACTGCATCGCCCAGCGCGGCGACGCTACGCAATATGGCGTGCGCGCCGATGACGAGAGGTCTCACCAGCCCATGTGACACGCTGGCGAGCTCACCCACCTTGCCGACGAAACCGGAAAACGACATTCCCAACCCTCGCTGAATACCGCCAAACTACTGTATGCAATAAGCAAATCACCAAAAGATGGTAGCACGACTGCGGTACTCTTCCGCCAGTGTTTTACTGCCAGTGGTCAAAACCCGACACCGGCATAAACAGCGCGTATAACATATTGAATTAGTCTGAAATTTACGTGCGGCAGAAAATCGTTAACTACCGCCTTATAGGTTGCGCAGTATTCCGTGGCGTCGTTAATACAGACTTAACTTCAATCGAACGCGGTTTTATCCCGATTCAAGCGTAGTTGTACGAATTGCGAGCCACGGCATTTTCCCAGTTAATTACTCATCATTCGCTAATTAAATGGGCAGGAGGTTCCGCCATGAGCATCTCCATAACACTCCGCAATTATCTAGCCCAGCAGGGCGTGCACTACGAGGTCATCCGCCATGCGCGCAGCGGCTGTAGCATGGAATCCGCGCAAGCTGCGCACGTGCCGGGGGATGCGTTGGCCAAGGGCGTGATGCTGGAGGACGAGCTCGGCTATGTCATGGCGGTCGTGCCTTCCACGCACCATGTCGAGCTCGGCACCCTGCGTAACCGCCTACGCCGGAAAAATCTGAGCTTGGCCAACGAAGAAGAGCTTGCCGTACTGTTTATCGATTGCGAAATCGGCGCGGTGCCGCCGCTCGGCGAGGCCTATGGGCTGGGCATGATTGTCGACGACACACTGCGCACCAATCCCGACATTTACTTCGAAGCTGGCAACCATCGCGACTTGGTGCATATCGAAGGCGACGAATTTCAACGGCTGATCGACAAAGCCGAGCATGGGTATTTCAGCAGCCGGATTACGCAGTGATGCACGTGCAGCGAAGACAGGGGCGCGCTCCTATGCTTCGATGAGCGTTTCCTGCATTTCGCCATCGGTGTTGATCGCAACCGAACGTACGTTGGGTACCCGCGACAAAATATAGCCTGCCATTAACAACACCAGTGTTTCGTTTTGCGTGTTGAGTGCTGTGTGCAATTTATCGGCGGCGATCTGACAACGTTCAAGTTGCGAGGGACGCTCGATCCACTCGCGGCTCATCTGCCAGCCTTGGTCCATGTCACGGTCCATTTTGGCATAGAAATCCTGTGCGTCGCGCAGCATGGCATCGGACACGTTGATGGCAATCTGCCGGTCTTCGACAACGATGTTCAGAATCATGGCGGAGCTCCCTAAATGGAGCGCCGATTGTAACCTGCCGGGGGTGGCACACCGATATTACGTTTGCAATATCCGGCTACGCATTTCAATGCCCCTACGCCGCAGGCAGGTAACGCTCTAACACCGCTTTCAGTTGCGTGATATTGATCGGCTTGGGCAGCACATCGGTCATGCCGGCCTGAGCGCGTTGCTGCGCATCTTCGCCGGCCGCATGGGCGCTGACCGCGACCACCGGAAGCTGCGCCACAGCACCCGTCAGGCGACGGATTGCGCAGGTTGCATCGTAGCCGTTCATATGCGGCATTTCGCAGTCCATCAACACCAGGCCATAAGGCGTTTTTTGCACGGCGGCAAGTGCGAGCGCACCATCGCCCACCATGTCCAGGTCGTAACCCAGCGCCTGCACCATGGCACGCAAGATTTCCTGATTCACCGCATTGTCTTCGGCGATCAAGATGCGCCGCACCGGCTCCACGGCCGGCCGTTGTGCCAGCAACGCGCTCACCGTGTCGATGAGCAATCCCATGTCGAACGGCTTGGTTAAATAGGCGGCAAATCCTGCGTCTTTACCACGCTGCACGTCTTCGCGCATTGCGTTGGCAGTAAGTGCCAGCACCGGCACGTGCGCCGTGCGCATATCGGCTTTCAGATAATCGAGGGCGGCGTAGCCATCCATGCCCGGCAAATTGATGTCCATTAAGATCACATCGAAATTTTGCTTGAACGCAATATCGAGACCTGCTTCCGCAGACCCTGCACCGACAAAACTCGATTGCGGCCAGATTTTTTTAACCAGCGCCTGCACCAACGTCATGTTCACTGGATTGTCTTCCACGCATAACAGCGAAAACTTTACGGGCGGCGCCGCATGTTGCATCTGCTCTGCGACAGCCTGTACTTTTTCTTCGGCGGCTTGCGGTGTAGGCACCGTCAGCAGCTCAATCGAAAATACCGTGCCGACATCCACGGAACTACGGAATGTCAATTCACCCTGCATCAGCTCTACCAGACGTTTGGTAATCACCAGCCCGATGCCGGTGCCTTCGATTTCGCCGCGTTCCTGACCCAAACGGTTAAACGACTGAAACAAATGCGCCTGCTGATCGGCACTCAAACCCTTGCCGGTATCGCGTACGCTGATGCATACGCTGCCATCATGAAGCGTATACGAAAGCTCGATCTCGCCGCCCTCGCAGTTGTATTTCACCGCATTCGATAACAAGTTCACCAACACTTGCTTCAGGCGCGTGCGGTCGACCTGTACATACACCCCGGCGCCGCACTGCGAGGCGACAAAATGCAGTCCGCGTTTGTCCGCCAATGCTTGTGTCAAAATACGGCACTCGTCAATCAAAGGATCGAGCGCAACCGGCTCCATCGATAAATTCACATGCCCGGTTTCGATGCGCGACAAATCCAGCACGTCGTTGATGAGATTCAGCAAGTGCTCGCCTGCGGTGCGGATTTTTGTCACCGTGGCCTGGTGCTGCGCGGTAAGCTGCTGGTCGTAGCCCAATAGCTGCGCAAAGCCCAACACGGCATTCAACGGCGTGCGTAATTCGTGGGACATGCTGGATAAAAATTCCGACTTGGCGCGATTCGCGCGCATGGCTTCTTCTTTCGCCGCGATAATTTCCAGCTCGACACGTTTGCGCTCGGTCACATCCAGCACAATGCCGACCATGCGCAGCGGCGTGCCGCCGGCGCCGCGTTCGACCTCGCCTACGTACACCACGTGCCGTAGCGCTCCTGCAACCTGGCGGATACGGCACTCCACACGATAGGAATTTTTACCGTTTAACGCCGTCTGAATCGCGGTCGCGACGGTTTCGCGGTCGCCGGGATGAATCGCCTCGATAAATTTTTCGTGGCTGATGGTGAGCTCATTGGCTTCAAACCCAAAGATGCGCGCCTGCTCGGCCGACCAGCGTTCCGCGTTGCTGTGCAGATCCCAGCTCCAATGCCCCAGATGCGCGATGCGTTGTGCATCGCTCACTACACGATGCGCTTGACTCAACTCGTAGGTGCGTTGTTCGATCATGCGCTCGACACGCGTGGCACGCCCGGACACCGACAATAAAAATGTCTCAAGCAAACTGACGAACATTAGCCCGGCCGCCAGCACTACCCAGGACTGCCAGCCGTTGTTTTGCTGCATGTAGGCGGGCGTCGGCGAAAAACGCGCCTGCCATTTGCGGCCTGCGAATTCGATGCTGCGCAGGTAGGAAAGCGCCATAGCTTGAGATGACGGCGCTACGGCGCCGCCCGGAAACAGCAGCTGCTCGGCCGGCGGAGCGGACTGGTCGGTTAATTCCAACGTAAACAGATCCCGATCCGATGGGCGCATGACCGTGTCCACTAAATTGTCGAGGGTGATCACTTCCAGCACGAAGCCCTGCAAGCTAATCACTGGAAAGAACAGTACTACGCCGCGCTCGGGCGCTTCATTATTCTGCTGTAATAGACGAACCCGCGCACTGACGGTGGGCCGCCCGGTGCTGCGTGCCTGGTTCAACGCGGCGCGGCGCTTAGGTTCGGAAGCTAGATCGTAACCAAATACGATTTCATTACCGACCCACGGTTCGACATAAGTAACCGGGTAATATTCCGGACGGCTCGCCGCACGCACGCGGCGGTTGTTGCTGTCGCGTTCTACGATTTGAAAGTCCGCAAAACCCTCGTTGCGCACCTGCGCTTCAAACTTAGTGCGCTGTGTATCCGGCACTTTCGGCAGCCATTCCAGCGCCCGTGCCGCGCCGTTTTCGGCGATAATCGGCGCAACGAATTGGCGAAAACCGTCGCGCGTGAAATGTTCGGAACTGGCGTAATAATGCGTAATCCAAGCCAGCGACTCCAATTGCTTGGCGAGCGCAGCTTCCATGTTATCGGCTAAGTTTGTGGCGCGGAAATTAAACTCGGCGTCGATGCGCTGCTGTTCCCAGCGGCTGGCCTCGACATAGGCCACTAGCACGAAGCCCAGCGCAATCAGCAACGGCACGCTTAACGTAAAGCGCCGCTTGCTCCACTGTTCTCGCGGCTGCGCTAAAAATGCCAACAGCACCGGCACCATGATCAAAACACCGATGACATCGCCCAGCCACCAATTGGCCCAATTGGCAACAAATTTATCGTCCGTCACCGCACCGAACGACCACAGCGTGGTAATGCCCACGCTCGCACCGGCGAGACATGCCGCCATACCGCACAACACGATGAACTTTAAAATGTCACGTTCGTCGTCGAGCGCACTCGGGAAGCCGATGAAACGGCGCATCAACGCCGCACCCGACCAGGCTTGCAATAGCGCGCCGGAAGCAATTAATGCCGGGACCGGTAAATTCGCAAAACTCAACGCGCGTCCGGTATCGGCACCGATCCACAGGTTCATCACGAACGAGCCCAGCCACACACCCGGCAACGCCCAGCGGCCATACAACAGCACCGCTGCCAAGGCGACGCCGGCGGCGGGAAAAATCGCCGTGGCATAGCCGGGCGGAATCGCCAACATCAATCCCAACCGCCCGCTCAGCGCATAAACCAATGCGGTAGCGGAAATTAGGACCAGGGTTTTGACAGATGACATTCAATGCTTATCTCAGGTAAAAGCTCGAATCCAACAGGCCATACTTAATTATTGTCAAGCTCACACCCCGTTAAACCGCGCCAATGTTTCCGGCACTTCGGCGGCACTCACAGGCTTGGAGAAAAAATAACCCAGCGCGTATTCGCAGCCGAGTTCGCGCAGCACCAATGCCTGCCCGGGAGTTTCCACCGCTTCGGCAATTGCACTGACACGCAATGCCTTGGCGAGCAATAAAATGCCACGCATCAGCGTAGTGCTGTCATCGTTCGCAACACCCAGTCCGTGCGTGAAAGCCGCATTGATTTTCAAACTGTCGATGGGATAGCGCTGAAGATTGCGCAGCGACGTCAGGCCGGTGCCGAAGTCGTCCACGCATAAGCCGATACCGAGCTCCTTCAATGCATTGAGCGCAAGCTCGATACTCGCATCGTTCGCATGGGTAACGTGTTCGGAAATTTCCAGCATCAGGTTTTCGCCCAAGGCGCCGGTTTCTTCGAGAATGCGCGCCAGTTTGGCAACCGCGTCGCTTTCACGAAAATGATGGGCCGAAAAATTAACCGACACCGGCGGCACCACCACACCGTTGCTACGCCACAACGACAACTGCCGGCAGACCAGGCGTAACACCTGTTCGTCGAGCGCACGCACCTGGCCTGACTCTTCTGCCAGCGGCAAAAACTCTGCGGCATTAAGTAATCCGATCTCGGGATGCTGCCAGCGCACCAGTGCTTCGAGCATTTGCACGCGCCCGCTGCTAAGCTCGATTTGCGGTTGAAAATGCAACGATAAGGCGCCTTCATGCGCGAGTGCGTTGCGCATGTGATTCACCATGGCAACGCGCTTTTGCACCGCCGCGCCCATTTCAGCGGTATAAAACTCGTAACGATTGCGCCCGCCTTCTTTAACCCGGTACATGGCGGTGTCCGCGTTCGTCATTAGCTGATCGGCGTCGTAACCGTCGCTGGGATACACCGCAATGCCCAAACTTCCGCCTAGCTGTACTTCGCGGCCGCCGATACGCAAAGGAGCCTGTATGGAATCGAGCACCTTTTGCGCTACGGTTGCCACGTCTTGACTTCCGCGCATGTTTTCGATCAGCAATACAAACTCATCTCCGCCCAAACGCACCACCGTATCGCTGTCGCGCACCGCCTGCTTTAAACGCGCTGCCATGTTTTTCAGAACTTCGTCGCCGGTCGCGTGCCCGAGCGTGTCGTTCACCCATTTAAAATGGTCAAGATCGACGAACACCAGCCCAAGCATTTTTTTCTGGCGTGCAGCGCGTGCGATACCATGGCGCAGACGGTCCATTAACAACACGCGGTTAGCAAGCCCGGTTAACCCGTCGTGGAATGCCAGGTAGCGCATTTGGCGGTCGGCGATGCCGGCCTTGAGCAGATAGCGCACGCGTTGGCGCAACACCGCGAAGTTAATCGGCTTAGTGACGTAATCGGACACGCCGGCATCGAAGGCACGCTCCACCGTACTGTCGTCTTCGAGGCTGGTGATCATCAGCACCGGCACCGATTGCGTACCGGAAATGTCCTTTAACTGGCGGCATAACTCGATGCCGTCCATGCCGGGCATGAGACAATCCAGCAACACCAGATCCGGCTTGAATTCAGGAAATAACCCCAGTGCCCGATGCCCGTTTTCGGCATCTTCGAACTGATAACCATCGGCAGTCAAAACCTGGCGTATCAATAGCCGCACCGAGGCTTGATCATCGACGATCAATATTTTCGGTTTTGCGTTCAGATCTAAATCGATACTTGTCATCATGGCTGCTTACTCGTATTTTCGTCCTGCAGTAACTCGTGTTTGAAGCATGTCAACGCCGGCGCGACACGCTCGTGAAACTCCTGCGTCAGTTGTGCATACAGATCTGGCAAACGCGCTAATTCTCCGGTTTTACACAGGCTATTGGCCTGCGTGCATAATGCTGCGAATGCAGTCGCACCCAAGTTGCTGCTGCTCCCGCACATGGTGTGCGTTACATTACGCGCCGCCTGTACGTCGCCACGGTCAATCGCGTCACGCAATTCTTCTAAACGCCGTGGCAAATCGCCCAGCAATGAGTCAACAATAGGCACGGTGCGTGCGCCCAATAATGATTTCAATTGCTGCGTTGCGCGAGCGTCTAACGTGGCTGCTTTGCTGATTAACGCCGGCGGCTGCAAATTTCCCGATTTGACCCAGCGCGTCAAGACCACTCGCAATTGTTCGATATTTATCGGCTTGGCCAGGTAATCATCCATACCGGCGGCGCGCCGTTGCATCGCATCCTCGCCCGGTGCATGTGCCGTCACCGCGATCACCGGCGTGTGCCGCATCGTAGACTCCAGCGCGCGAATCGCGGCCGTCGCCGCATAACCGTCAAGCACGGGCATTTCGCAATCCATCAATACCGCCGCATAAGATGTCTGCGTCACCGCTTCCACGGCGGCGCGGCCGTCGTTGACCACATCGACGCTGTAACCCAGCACTTCCAGCAAACCGCGCGCGACTTCTTGATTCACGACATTGTCTTCGGCCAGCAACACCCGCACTCCGTCCGCAGGCGGTGTAACTTGGCGTGCCGATTGCGATAGCAAACCGTCGAGCACGGCGAGAAAACGCGGGATGTCGATCGGCTTGGTGAGATAGCCGGCGAACCCCGCGCTGCGGCCGCGCGCGATGTTTTCTTTCATTGCATTGGCGGTGACCGCCACGACCGGGATGTGGCGCAACGCGGTATCGGCCTTTAGCTGTTTCAACGCCTCATAGCCGTCGATACCGGGAAGATTGATATCCATCAGAATCACTTCCGGCAGTTGTGCGGCTGCGGTCAACAGGCCGTCCTCCGCATTGACGGCCGTGAGCAGCTGCATTTTGGGCCAGAATTGCGTGCACAGCGCCTGTACGAACTCAAGGTTGACGACGTTATCTTCTATGTAAAGTATCCTGTGTTGACCAATGCGCGCCGTCAGCACGTTGGCCAGTGCCGCTTCGGTTTCGCCGGCAGCCTTATCAAGCGCGCCGCTGGCACGCGAAAACTCCACCCAGAAGGTACTGCCTTCGCCGGGCGTGCTGGTCAGGCCGATCTCGCCCTGCATCATCTCCACCAGCTGTTTGGTGATGGTCAGGCCGATGCCGGTGCCTTCAATCTCGCTGCGTTCGGCACCGAGACGGTTGAAGGGTTGAAACATTTCCGCCTGCTTATCCGGCGCAACGCCGAAGCCGGTATCGCGTACACTGATGCGTACACGCCCACCCGCTGCGGGCGTGCATGCCACCCATACGCTGCCGCCCTCGCGGTTGTATTTAACCGCGTTGGACATGAAGTTCAACAACACCTGGCGCAGACGCGTGCGATCAGCCTGCACCCAATAAACATCGGCATTATCGATGTCCAGCTGCAAGTGAATCCTGCGCGCATCGGCCTGTTGTTGGATCAGGTTGCGGCATTCACGCAGCACCGCACTGATCGCTACCGGCTCCATCGACAAGCTCACTTTACCCGCTTCGATCCGCGACAGATCCAACACATCGTTGATGATACTCAGCAAGTGATCGCCGGCTTTGTGTACCTTGCCGAGATTGGCTTTTTGCTTGTCGGTCATGTTGGCGTCATAACTGAGCAGCTGTGTGAAACCGAGAATGGCATTCATCGGCGTGCGTAGCTCATGACTGACCGCCGACACGAATTCGTTTTTCATACGTTCGACGCGCTTACGTTCGGACACGTCGCGCACCATGCCCACGTAGATCGGCCGGCCTTCGCGGGTGACCTCCGAAACGGCCAAATCCATCGGAAACTGGCTGCTGTTTTTGCGTTGACCGATTACTTCGCGGCCGATGCCGATAATGCGCGCCACACGCGTGGTCTTGAAATTCTGCAGATAGCTATCGTGCGCATCGTAGTCTGGATTGGGCATCAACATTTTTATGTTACGGCCAAGCACCTCTTCCGGCGCGTAACCGAAGATGCGCTCAGCTGCCGGATTAAACGACGTCATAATCCCGGCTTGGTCGATCGTGATTACGCCATCCACCATGTTATTGATAATGGCCTGGGTTTGCTCGGCCTGGTCGCGTAGCGCACCCTCCGATGCTTGGCGCTCGGTAATGTCGCGCGACACCCCGACAATCTGCGCCGCATTCTGCATCGAATTCCCGGTAGTGGTTTCGCGCAGCGCCCGCAATGAAGTTTCCATCCAGATATAACCGCCTTCGACATTGCGTAGCCGGCAGGTCAAGGTATCCAGCATGTAGCTCGACAACACCGCTTTCAGCTTGTCTTTGGTAACAGCGATATCCTCTGGATGAATCCATTCGAACCATGATTTCCCCAGCATTTGTTCAGGCGCATAACCCAGCACAGAAGCGCTGGCAGGCGACACATAACTTAAAATTCCATCGACCGAAAATCGCGAGATGATATCGCTGGAGTAGGTTGCAATCAGCCGGTAGCGCGTCTCGCTTTCGAGCACGGCTTGCTTCTGCTGTTCCAGTGCATTTTTGACTTCGTCTGCATGCACCAATGCATCGTGCAGCGATTTTGCCAGCGCCCCGATCTCGTCGTTGCTACTGGTTTCAACCCAGCTTTGGTGCGCGGTTTCGCGACGATTTTCAACGCGGGCTTTGATGCCCATAATCGGCCGTAACACGTAGTGATTGAGCAACCCGTAAACCAACGCGGCAAACGTCAGCAACACGGCGAGAAACGTGCTGGAATACAGCAAGGCTGAACTTGTAATCGCGGCCTGCATTGACCGGGTGTCGAAATGCACCATCACCGCACCGTCGACGTGCACCCCGGCGGCGGACTCCGCGTGGCTGATGCGCAGCGGCGAGCTATAGTCGAACAGTTGCTGCTCGACATTAAAGTGACTATGGCTCGCACGCAATCGAATGGCTTTTTCAAGGTCGCCGGCGACTTCTTCGCCTGGCAACTCAGACAGCCATTTATCCAACCAAATAGTTTTTGTTGCGGCGATGACACGCGGCGGAACACCAGCGACGATCACGACATCTAAAATGTCTTGCTCGGAACCTACAGCCGCAACGATCTGCTGCAACTCGCCGCGCCGCGAAATATTCTCAGCCGCAGAATTCAACGTATCGGCGACGAATGCCGCACGCTGACGCAACTTATCGGCCAGTTCGTACCGTGCAGCCCAGTAGATAGACCACAAAACGATCACGGCAACGACGACGCTCAACAGCAGCAATGGCAATAGCAACTTGTGTTGCAGCGAACGGAAGCGCCGTGCTGTTTCATGCGGCCCGTGCACCACCCCAGACATTAAATGCAGGTCATTCACGGTGTGGCCACACTGCGCAGCAACTCCTGCTTGAATTGCAGCAGCGCCGGGGCGACCCGTAGTTTAAATTCCTGCTCAAGCACTGCATAGGCCGCAGGCAGACGCGGGAGCTCTCCCGACTTACAAATTTCGCTGAGCTGCGTGCATAACGCAGCAAACGCGGTTGCACCCAGGTTACCGCTGCTGCCTTTCATGGTGTGCGCTTCATGACGCACTGCCGGGGTGTCGCCGTCCGCGATGGCCGCATGCAACAATGCCAAGCTTTTCGGCAGATCATCCAATAATGAGTCAACAATCGGCGCCGCTTTGGCGCCCAACAGATCGCGCAGTTGAGCAGTGGCGTGAGCGTCTAGCACTGCGTTGTAATCGGCGGGTACCGAGGGTTCTCCAGCGGGTGCGGGCAGGTTGAGTTCTTTACCAAGCTGGAATTCGACGGCGGCAACGAATTTAGGAATGTCGAGCGGCTTGGTGAGATAGTCGGAAAACCCTGCGTCGCGCCCGTGCAGAATATTTTCCGGCATCGCATTGGCCGTTACGGCGATCACCGGGATCGCATGCAACTGTGTATCTGCCTGCAAGCGTGCCAGTGCTTGATAGCCGTCCATGCCGGGTAGATTAATATCCATCAGAATCAGCGCGGGGTGCGCAGCGGCGGCCAGCTCCAACCCCGCTTCGGCCGTGTCAGCGCCCTGCAATTCCATCTGCGGCCAGAATCGCGCGCACAAAGTCCGCACCAATTCGAAGTTGACCGGATTGTCTTCGATATAAAGCACCCGGGCCGCTGCGGCGGGGCGATTCGTTGCCGCGTTGAGGAACGGCGGCAAGACCGCGCACTCCAGCTGCGGGGTTTTATCGCAAGTGCCGTTGTCCCCCGCAAATTCGACCCAGAACGTGCTGCCCGCTCCTGGCGTACTCACAAAACCAATTTCACCCTGCATCAATTCAACCAATTGCCTGACGATGGTTAAACCGATGCCGGTACCTTCGATCTCACCGCGCTCGGCACCGAGCCGATTGAACGGTTGAAACAACTTCAACTGTTGTTCGGCCGAAAGTCCCGGCCCATTGTCGCGGACACTGATGCGCACGCGCCCTGCCGCAGCCGCAGCGTACGTCACCCATACTGCACCGCCCGCACGGTTGTATTTAACGGCATTGGTGATCAAATTAAGCAACACTTGGCGCAAGCGAACCCGGTCGACACGCACATGGAAATCGCTGGCGCTGTCGTAATCCATGTGCAATTGGATCTCACGCGCGTCCGCTGGCGCCTGTGCCAGGTTACGACATTCACGCAGCGCCTTGCCGACTGCGACCGGCTCCAAAGACAAGGCGACCTTACCCGCTTCGAGACTCGACAAGTCCAGAACATCGTTAACCAAACTAAGCAGGTTCTCGCCCGCCTGATGCACTTTCCTGAGGTTGGATTTTTGTACGCCGGTGAGGTTGTCGTCATAACTCAATAGCTGGGTGAATCCAAGAATGGCATTCATCGGCGTGCGCAGCTCGTGGCTGACGGTGGATACGAATTCGCTTTTCATCCGGTCGAGGCGGCGGCGCTCGGTGATATCGGCGGCAATCCCGAGATAGCCGTTCACCGTGCCGTGGGTGTCGCGCAGTGCCGTAACCGACAACAGTACCGGAAAGCGGCTGCCGTCCTTGCGGATATAAGTCCACTCGCGTTCCTCGGCAACACCGCGCCGGGACTGCTCCACGAAAACATCAAATCCTGGCTCCATGGTCATGCCCAACTCGCGCGATAACTGAGCAGCGCGTTGCACGACTTCGGCACCGTCGTGTATTACCTCCGGTGTCAGTTTGCCGACAACTTCTGCAGCGCTGTATCCGAGCATGCGTTCGGCCGCCGCGTTAAACGTTAAAATCACCCCTTGGGTGTCGGTCGAGATGATGCTGTAGTTGGCGCCATTGAGTATTGCGCGCTGGATTTCGAGCGTATTGTGCAATGCATGGAGCGCAGCGCCTTCCGCCGTCACGTCACGCGCGAATCCGAAAATCATCTGTCGTTCCAGGTCTGCCGAAGCATTCCACGATAAGCGGTGCAGCGATCCCGCTTTCGCATAGAAACGGGTTTCAAATGCAATGCTGACGCCACCGGCCGCCAGCCGGGCCATTTCTTGCGCCGTGGCGGCACGATCTTCGGGATGTAGAAATTCTATGATCGGTTTGGCCGCGATTTCCTTGAAGCTGTAACCAAGCAGGTCCAGCAACGCTGTGCTTACCGATTTCATATAGCCATCGAAACCGGCGATACACGCCATATCGCGCGACATGGCGAAATAACGTTGCAGCGCTTGGTCGGTCGAAATACTGGTCATGGACGAGTCCGATAAAAAATGCGCCGGGGATGCGATCACGCATTACCCGGCTTTTATCGGCACAACGGTACAGAGATTGAAATATTAGAGTATCGGTAGGGTGCGAGGTATCCGCTCTACACCCTACGGATTTTTACGGTTATTTTTTGATGAGCTCGATCATGCGCACTTTGCCGTCTTTGGCAAAATACAATTCGATGATGGCGCCGGGGCTTGCGTCTCCGCCACGCTTCTTGGTAGCTGCGGTTGTTTCAAAACTTTTTTCTTCGCCTTTGTCGTTCTTGATCACGATAGTGCTGCCTTCAGCCTTAACCAATACGCCGGTCTGCGCAGTTTTGTCGCTGCCTTTATCCGCCAGTGCCAGCGGTGAAACCGCCAGCGTGGTTAATAGCAGTGTTGCGATGGGAAGTTTAGTCATGCGGTTCTCCTGATGGGTTGTGAACTTAAACCAGAGTGATGGTTACTGA